>NZ_JAHUWF010000020.1:0-46633 GCF_019219205.1 Pseudomonas sp. PDM27
GACTCTCGATTCCAGGGCATGGTCAGGCACCTCCTGACCGTATTTCATACCTGTAAACGATGTCTCCGGTTTAAAACGTAAAGGATGTCTCCGGTTTCTACCCGAGCAAGCCCGCTCCCACAGGGGGCCGGTATCCACCACCGCATCTCCTGCAAAGAAAAAGGCGCGTTTGCTGTAGGATTGGTTACCTAGACTCCAAGAGGTGACCCTATGAGCGAGCCGATTCGCCTGACCCAATACAGTCACGGCGCCGGATGCGGTTGCAAAATTTCCCCCCAGGTGCTGGAAGTGATCCTGGCCGGCAGCGGGGCGCAGAATCTCGACCCGAAACTCTGGGTCGGCAACGCCTCGCGTGACGACGCGGCGGTGTATGCCATCGATGAAGAACGCGGTGTGGTCTCGACCACCGACTTTTTCATGCCGGTCGTCGACGATCCCTTCGATTTCGGCCGAATTGCCGCCACCAATGCCATCAGCGACATCTACGCCATGGGTGGCGATCCCTTGATGGCGATTGCGATCCTGGGCTGGCCGGTGAACGTGCTGGCGCCGGAAGTCGCCCGGGAAGTGATCCGCGGTGGGCGTTCGGTGTGTGACGCAGCGGGCATCCCGTTGGCAGGCGGACACTCCATCGACGCACCCGAGCCGATCTTTGGCCTGGCCGTCACCGGTCTGGTGGAAAAGCGCCACATGAAGCGCAACGACACCGCCACCGCCGGTTGCCTGCTCTATCTCACCAAGCCCCTGGGCATCGGCATCCTTACCACGGCCGAGAAAAAGGGCAAGTTGCGTCATGCCGACATCGGCCTGGCCCGGGACTGGATGTGCACCCTGAACAAGCCCGGCAGCCGTTTCGGCAAGCTCGATGGCGTGACTGCGATGACCGACGTCACCGGTTTCGGCCTGCTCGGGCACCTGGTGGAAATGGCCGACGGCAGCCAGCTCACGGCGCGCATTGAATATGACCGGGTTCCGCGTCTGCCGGGTGTCGAGTATTACCTCGAACAGGGTTGCGTACCGGGCGGTACGTTGCGCAATTTCGATAGCTACGCCAGCAAGCTCGGACGCCTTCAGGAGCTGCACAAACGTGTGCTCTGCGACCCGCAGACCAGCGGCGGCCTGCTGATCGCCGTAACGCCGCAAGGCAACGAGGAGTTTCTTGCCGTGGCCGCCGAACTGGGACTGAGCCTGGAGCCGATCGGTGAACTGATCGAGCGACAGAGCAACGCGGTCGAGGTGTTTTGATGTTCGTCGACTGCACCGATTACCGCGACATCTTCCTCAACGACCGGCCCATGATGGACGCGCGCTCGCCGGTCGAATTCAACAAGGGTTCGTTTCCCGGTGTGATCAACCTGCCGTTGATGAATGACCATGAACGCCAGCGGGTCGGCACGTGCTACAAGCAGCACGGCCAGCAGGCGGCCATCGTGCTCGGGCATCAGCTGGTATCAGGCGCGGTGAAGGCCGAACGTATCCAGGCCTGGGCCGATTTTGCCCGGGCGCATCCGGATGGCCTGCTGTATTGCTTTCGTGGCGGCCTGCGCTCGCAGATTGTCCAGCAATGGCTCAAGGACGAGGCCGGCATCGACTATCCACGGGTGGGCGGCGGCTACAAGGCCATGCGTACCTTCCTGCTGGACACCCTCGATCAAGCGGTTGCCCAGTGCGATTTCGTCCTGCTGGGCGGGATGACCGGTACCGGCAAAACCGAGGTGCTCACGCAACTGGGCAACAGCGTGGACCTTGAAGGCCATGCCAACCACCGCGGCTCCAGTTTCGGCAAGCGCGCCACCGGCCAGCCCTCGAACATCGACTTCGAAAACCGCCTGGCCGTGGATGTGCTGAAAAAACGCGCCCGGGGTATCGAGCAGTTCGTACTGGAAGACGAAAGTCGTGCGGTGGGCAGTTGCGCGTTGCCGTTGCCGCTGTACCAGGGCATGCAGCAGTTCCCGATGGTCTGGCTGGAAGACAGCCTGGAAGGTCGGGTGGAGCGGATCCTGCGTGATTACGTGGTGGATCTGTGCGCCGAATTCATCGACGTGCATGGCGAAGACGGCTTTGCACTGTTTTCCGAGCGATTGCTGGCGAGCCTGAACAATGTGCAGAAACGCCTGGGCGGCGAACGTCATCGGCGCATGCTGGTTTTGATGGAAGAGGCGTTGGCGGAGCAGGCCCGCAGTGGCGCGGTGGATCTGCACCGGGGCTGGATCGAAGGGTTGCTGAGCGAGTATTACGATCCGATGTACGCGTTCCAGCGGGAGAAGAAAGCTGCGCGGATCGAGTTTGCCGGGGAGCGGGGGGCGGTTCTCGAGTATTTGCGCGAGCGGGGCAGTCAGATAGGTTGAGGGTGTTTTTGCCGGCCCCTTCGCGAGCAAGCCCGCTCCCACATTTTAATCAGCGACAGTCACAAAATTTGTGTTCGCTGGAGATCGAATGTGGGAGCGGGCTTGCTCGCGAAGGGGCCAGCTCAGACAACACATGCCTCAGGTCGGGCAGGTTTCGGCACCATTATCCAGACCTTGCTTGTACACATGACTCTGCAAACTGGCCTTGCCGTTGTGCCAGGTCAGGGTGAGCACATACAGCGAGTCGTAGTCGCTGGATTCCCAGTCATCGGTAATGGTCGTTTTCTTGCCGGTGGCGTCGCCTGCCACCTTGTTGATCAGCTCCGGCAGGTAGCCGTGCGACCAGGCGGTGTAGATGACCGAGTTGTGATACTTGTCGTGAAGCAGTTCATCGGCCAGGTCACTGGTGTCATTGGCGGAGAAATTGATGTTCACCGGCAGGCCCAGCTTGATGGCGCTGGGGCTGATGGTCATCAGGGGACGGATGTAGCTGTAGGAGTTGTCGAACTCGCCTTCCTCGACGTTACGGGTCGGGTTCGCCGCAAACACGTAGTCGGCCTTGCCGAACTTTTCCGGCAGCAACGTGGACAGGTCGATGGCGCGGTTCAGCCCCTGGCAATTGAGCTGGCCGAGGCCGCCGTCGGGTTTTTCACCATGGCGCAGGAAGACCAGCGTCTGGGTGCCGTCCATCGGTTGGGCGCGACTCAGGCCGGATTCCAGCAACAGGAACACCGCGCTGACCACCAGCAATGCGGGTAAAAACAGGTAGGCGCGATGTTTAAAACGTTTGGCAATATTGAACAAATTCATGAATAAAAGGTTCTTCAGCGCAATTCGGTTAAGGCTGACAAACCTTTACACCACGACTTTCCAGCGTCGGGTGTTTTCCATGTCGTTGAAGCCGGTCCGTTTTCAAAGGGGGTGGTGCTCAGAGTCCCCTGAACCCGTTTGGTTCGATTCCGGCCAAGAGCGCAGCAATGTACCGGTAACCTTCAGCGGATTGCAGTGAAGGTTATCGACAGGATGTTGCGGATTTATGGACAGCCTACACCTGATCGTGGTGAAACCGTCGTGATCTCTTTTGATCTCCTCTATCAGCGAGATTGATGGATCCAAGGGATCGTTGAGCCGATATCTCCATTATGATCGTCGCTCTCACTGTCTTCGTGGATCCTGCCCATGACCGATTTGTCCGTCTTCCCCATCACCCGCAAATGGCCTGCCCAATACCCGGAGTGGATTCAGCTGTACTCCTTGCCGACTCCCAACGGCGTCAAGGTCTCGATCATGCTCGAAGAGATCGGCCTGCCGTATGAACCTCACCGGGTAGGCTTCGACACCAATGACCAGATGTCCCCGGAATTCCTGTCGTTGAACCCCAACAACAAGATCCCGGCGATCCTCGACCCCCACGGTCCGGACGACAAGCCGCTGGCGCTGTTCGAGTCGGGAGCGATTCTGATCTACCTGGCCGACAAGAGCGGGCAACTGCTGGCCCAGGAATCGGCCGCGCGCTACGAAACGATTCAATGGCTGATGTTCCAGATGGGCGGCATTGGCCCGATGTTCGGCCAGCTCGGGTTCTTCAACAAATTCGCCGGCAAGGACTACGAAGACAAGCGTCCCCGTGATCGCTATGTCGAGGAGAGCAAGCGCTTGCTCAAGGTGCTCGACGGCCGGCTCCAAGGGCGCGACTGGATCATGGGCGAGCGCTATACCATCGCCGACATCGCCACCTTCCCGTGGGTGCGCAACCTGATCGGTTTCTACGAAGCCGGCGATCTGGTGGGGATTCAGAATTTCCCTAACGTCACACGGGTGCTGGAGCGCTTCCTGGCACGGCCGGCGGTGGTGCGCGGGCTACAGATTCCAAGCCCGGTCGCCAGCTGATACACCGCATAACCTGTGGGAGCGGCGGTGCGGCGGTCCGACTTGCTCGCGAAAGCGGTATTCCTGTCACATGGATGTTGACAGTGCCGACGCCTTCGCGAGCAAGCCCGCTCCCACATTCTGTCCTCTGATATCCAGGAATCCCCATGTCCAGCCAGTTCCCCGAAGCACGCCCACGCCGTCTGCGCCGCAATGCGAGCCTGCGCAGCCTGTTCCAGGAGACCGAGTTCAGCCTGAACGACCTGGTGCTGCCGATTTTCGTCGAAGAAGAGATCGACGACTTCGTGCCGATCAAAAGCATGCCCGGGGTGATGCGCATTCCCGAGTCGAAGCTGGCCGGCGAGATCGAGCGCTACGCCCGCGCCGGGATCAAGTCGGTGATGACCTTCGGCGTGTCCCATCATCTGGACAGCAGCGGCAGCGACACCTGGCGCGACGACGGCCTGGTCTCGCGCATGTCGCGCATCGCCAAGGACGCGGTGCCGGAAATGATCGTGATGTCCGACACCTGTTTTTGCGAGTACACCGACCACGGCCATTGCGGTGTGCTGCACAACCATGAAGTGGACAACGACCAGACCCTGATCAACCTCGGCAGGCAAGCCGTCGCGGCGGCCCGAGCCGGTGCCGACGTGATCGCCCCGTCGGCGGCCATGGACGGGCAGGTCCAGGCGATCCGCCGGGCCCTCGATGACGCCGGGTTTACCCAGACGGCGATCATGGCCTATTCGACCAAGTTCGCCTCGGCGCTCTATGGTCCGTTCCGCGAGGCGGGCGGCAGTGCGCTCAAGGGCGACCGCAAAAGCTACCAGATGAACCCGATGAACCGCCGCGAAGCGGTGCGCGAGTCGTTGCTCGACGAACAGGAAGGCGCCGATGCGCTGATGGTCAAACCGGCCGGTGCGTACCTGGACATCATCCGCGACATCCGCGAAGCCTCGCGCCTGCCGCTGTCGGCGTATCAGGTGAGCGGTGAGTACGCGATGATCAAGTTTGCCGCCCAGGCCGGGGCCATCGATGAAGACCGCGTGGTGCGCGAGAGCCTGGGGGCGATCAAGCGTGCCGGGGCAGACCTGATCTTTACCTACTTTGCGATGGATCTGGCGTTGGCGGGGATCTGAAAAACAACGCATAACCCCTGTGGGAGCGGGCTTGCTCGCGAATGCGGAGTGTCAGTGAGTACATCTGTCACTGACACTCCGCATTCGCGAGCAAGCCCGCTCCCACATTTTGATCTGTGTTGAATCAGGGCGTGCCAAAAAACGAGCGGATCCCGTGATCACGGAAGTACCGTTCGATCACTTTCGGGTCCGCGCACGTCTCGGCAATCGCTACATAGGTATCGGGCCGCAACAGATAAAAGCCGTTGCGCCCCAGGCCCGCCGCTTCGAACGCCGGACGCCAGTCGAACACATGCAACGGCAGATGGTGCTCGTGGCACCAGGCGATCATCTCGTCGCTGGTGTCGCCATAGACATGCACCTGCCAGGTCATGCATTTGAGCGATTCAAAGTTGTCCCCCTCACCGTCATGGGCCCAGGGCAGGCGATCACCGCCATGCACGTGCCCGGCAACGCCTGTGCTCAAAGGCATGCCCCGATAATTCAGGGTGATCTGCGACACCGTGCGAAACAGGAATTGGCGGGAGGTTTCGAACGAGGTTATTTTCGGGATCAGGAACGGCGCCAGGCGCGTACGCAGCAAATCGGCCATCGGCCCGTCGGCGGTGACGAACGTGAAGACCCGGTCAGTGGTCGCCACCAGTTTGCGCGCAAACGCAATGCGCTCGGTTTCATAGGTGTCGAGCAGTCTGGCCTCGGCAGCGCCGCTCAGCACGGCCGCCAGTTTCCAGGCCAGGTTGATGGCATCGCCAATCCCGGTGTTCATGCCCTGGCCGCCCGCCGGGCTGTGCACGTGGGCCGCATCGCCGAGCAGAAACGCCCGGCCATTGCGAAAATGATCCGCCACCCGGTGATGGACGCGGTAGGTCGAGAACCAGTTCAGTTGCTCGATCCGCACCTTCATGTGCTCGATGGCCCGGCTGCTGACGTCTTCGAAGCACAGGGTCTCGGCGTGGTCGGCGCGCTCGTCGCGTACGGTGCCGATCAAGCGCGCGCGGCCACTGCCCGCCAGCGGGAACACGGCAAGGAAGTCCGCCTCGTCGAGGTCCACGTGCAGTTCACCGTTGAATGTCGGGCCGCTGCCCTGTACGTCGGCGACGTAGAAAATCTGCTGGTAAGTACCACCGGGAAACCCGGTATCCAGGGTCTTGCGCACAATCGACCGGGCGCCGTCGCACCCGGCGAGGAAACAGGCCTGACAGATTTCCTGCTGGCCGTCGGGCAGATGCAGCGTGGCGGTGATGCCGTCGGCGGTTTGCTCGAAGCTGGCCAGTTCGGTGTTGCGTTCCACCGAGATGCCGAAGGCTTCCAGGCGCTCGATCAGCAGCCGTTCGTGCTCGTCCTGCGGGAAAATTTCCAGGAACGCGTAGGGTGTCAGTCCCGCGCCGACCTGGGTCAGTGGCAGGTGCGCCACGGGTTCGCCCTTGACCCAGAAGTTGGCGGCCGCCACCCGATGGCCGTATTGCACAACCGCGTCGGCCAGCCCGAGTTGTCGATACAGTTCCAGCGTCCGCGCCTGGACAGCCAGCGCCCGGGACGTGGTGCCAGGGGCCGAGGCCTTGTCGACAATCCGCACGCGCACGCCCAGTTTGCTCAGCCACAACGCCAGGACCAGTCCGGTCGGGCCGGCGCCGATGATCAACACATCGCTTCTGTGCATGAACCTGTCCTCCTCGCTGGGTAGAACAAGTATGGACGACGGCCCCGTAGGAGCGAGCTTGCTCGCGATGAACGAAAGAGCGCCGCGTTAATCCTGAAAGTACGCGTTATCGTTAACGTCCATCGCGAGCAAGCTCGCTCCCACAGGTACAGATACAGGCACTCGGTCCCCTGTAGGAGCGAGCTTGCTCGCGATGAACGAAAGAGCGCCGCGTTAATCCTGAGAGTACGCGTTATCGTTAACGTCCATCGCGAGCAAGCTCGCTCCCACAGGTACAGATACAGGCACTTGGCCCCCTGTAGGAGCGAGCTTGCTCGCGATGGACGAAAGAGCGCCGCGTTAATCCTGAGAGTACGCGTTATCGTTAACGTCCATCGCGAGTAGGCTCGCTCCCACAGGTACAGGTACAGGTACAGGTACAGGTACAGGTACAGGTACAGGTACAGGTACAGGGCTGCCTCCAATCAGAAGTCGATAGTCCCCGACAACTTCGCCGTGCGCGGTTCGCCCTGGGTCAGGTAACCGCCCTGGGCCGATTCCCAGTAGCTCTTGTTGGCGACGTTTTCCACCCCCAGGCGTACGGTCACGTCTTTTTCCTGGACCCTGAACGCGTAGCGGGCGCCGGCATCGAAGCGGTTCCAGGCCGGCAGGCTGAGGTTGTTCGCCGCGTCGGCGTATTGGCCGCCGGTGCGCAACATCCGTCCGTTCAGGGCTGCGCCTGGCACACCCGGCACGTCCCAATCGACACTGGCATTGAACTGGAAGCTCGGCACGCCGATGGCCCGGTTGCCATCGTTGAGGCCGTCCTGGGTGTTCTTCAGTTCGGTGTCCATCACTGTCACGCCGCTGAGCAGGCGCAGGCCGTCGATGGGTTCGCCGAAGACATTGAGTTCCACGCCCTTGTTGATCTGTTCACCGTCATGAACGAACACGGCGGTGGTGTCGTCGATGACTTGGGTGTAGCCGTCAGCCGGTTGTTCGATGCGGTACACACCGAGGGTCGCACCATAGGTGCCCATGTCGACTTTGACCCCGGCTTCAACCTGTTTGGAACGCGACGGGGCAAACACTTCATTGCCGTTGACCACGACCCTGGAGCCGGAGGTCGTCGGAGCCGTCGGGCCCTGGGCCAGGCCCTCGATGCGGTTGGCGTAGAAGGACACGTGGTCCCACGGCTTGAACACGATGCCGTACACCGGCGTGGTGATCGACTTGTCGTAGTTGGACGTGCGGTTTTGCGTGTCGTAGTCGTAGCCTTGAACGACCAACTGTTGACGGCGTACGCCCAGGGTGACCAGCAGGCGATCATCGATAAAGCCCAGGGTGTCGGACACGGCGGCGCTGCGCATGAAGGTTTTGCCGGTGATGCCCGGATCGCCCAGGTCACCGCCGGAGAAGCCGCCCGCCGGCGCCGGAACGTCAATCGGGTGGTAGATGTTGTTCGGGTATTGGGTCAGATCGAAATCGAAGGCGTTGCGTTGTTGGGTCCAGATCCCGGCCAGGCCGAAGTTCAGTTTATGGGTCACCGGACCCGTGGCGAAACGGCCATTGAGGCCGGCCATGGCGCTGGTGTTGTCTTCTTCGTGGGGAATGAACGAACCGCTGGTCACCGAGCTGCCATCGTTGCCCACCAGGGTAGTGGAGTCGTAGTTGCCGACTTCACGGGTGTGCTTGGCGCCGCCAGCGGCGTAGGCGGTCCAGCTGTCGTTCAGGTCGTATTCGGCGCGCAGCATGCCGAAGGTGTCCTCGATCTCGCTGAATCCCCACTTCTGCGCGTAGTTGGTGTCGGCGGAGGGCGCATCCGGGATGTGCGTGGCGTCGCCAAGGTTGACCGAGCTGCGGCCGCCGTTGACGCGTTCCTTCGAATAGACGAAATCGCCGGACAGGCGTAGCGCATCGCCGCGGTAGTCGAGACCCAGGGCGAACAGTTTGGAGCGCTGGTTCTCGTCGTCGATGGCGGTGTCGCCTTCACGTTGGGACAGGTTCAGGCGGGCACCGAAGCGGTTGTCCTCGCCAAAGCGCTGACCGATGTCCAGGTGTTCGCCGATGCGCCCGTCGTCGCTGATGTCCGTAGTGAACCGACGCAGCGGCACATCACTGGCGCGCTTGGGTTGCAGGTTGACGCCGCCACCGATGCCGGAACCGGTCGGGGTGACACCGTTGATGAAGGCATTCGGCCCCTTGAATACTTCCACACGCTCCAGGGCATCGGTGGAAATGATCTGCCGCGGCAGGATGCCGTACAGGCCGTTGAAGGAAATATCATCGCCGTTCAGGGGCAGGCCGCGAATCATGAAGGTCTGGGCCTGGTTGGAAAAACCGGAAGCCTGACGCACCGAGGCATCGTTGAGCAGCACGTCGCCGACGGTTTCGGCTTGCTGGTCGCGGATCAACTCTTCGGTGTAGGACGTCATGGTGAAGGGAACGTCCATGATGTCCTGGTTGCCCAGGATACCCAGTTGAGCGCCGCGTGCGACCTGACCACCGGCGTAAACCGGGGGCAGGTCGGACGGTGCCGGGGCCTGGGCGTTTACATTGACGTCGCCCAGCACCAGCGGTGTTCCCTGGGCTTCGGTTGTTTCGGGCGTTGCGGCATGGGCCGTCAGGGACAAGGAGCAAAACAGGGCCAGTAGCGTCGGGCGAAAAGGTACGCGCAGTCGTGCTGGAGTGGTCATGATGGGTTCCTGGGCGGCGCGCGGCCGATTGAAAAAAAAGGGGCGGCGCGGGAACTCCATGCGCAAATGCGACTCCTGATGCAAATGGTAGTTGTTCTCAGTAGCGTTGTGCAATGCGTTTTCTGCAAGGCTCGCAGGCATTTTCTGCACATGCGGATTTCGGATAACGGAGCTTCAGGGCCGTTTCAGTGGCAAATAAAGGCACGTGGCGGACAACGGTCATAGCCGTTGCCCTGCCATTGCTCGTATGGTTAAGCCGGACCCAAGGACTAGATGGAACGACATGCAAGCCAATCGATTGATCTTCAGCATCGCCGCTTTGTTGATACTGGCCGGTTGCGGCAGCCAACGGACACAGGAACCGGCGGCGCGTAGTCCGGCCCAGGTGAAGGCTGAGATTGTGCGATTGCTGCCGGCGAAAGCCGCCGACCCTCAGGGGTGGGCCACGGATATCCAGGTGGCGTTTACCGCGCAAGACATCTCGCCGACCACGCAAAACCTGTGCTCGGTTTTGGCCGTGACCGAACAGGAGTCGACCTTTCAGGTCGATCCGAGCGTACCGGGCCTGGGCAGGATCGCCCGTGACGAGATCGACCGTCGCGCCGCCAAGGCACACATTCCCGGCCTGTTGGTGAACAGTGCGTTGAAGCTCGACTCGCCCAACGGCAAAAGCTACAACGCCCGCCTGAATGCCGCGCGCAGTGAAAAGGAGCTGAGTGGCATTTTCGACGACTTCATCGGCATGGTACCGATGGGCAAAACCCTGTTCGGCGGCTTCAACCCGGTGCATACCGGCGGACCGATGCAGGTCAGCATCGATTTTGCCGAGCAGCAGGCCAAGGGCTACCCGTATCCGGTGCAGGGCTCGATCCGTCATGAAGTGTTCACCCGGCGCGGCGGCATGTATTTCGGCATCGCGCATCTGCTGGGGTATCCGGCGAGCTACCCACAGCCGCTGTACCGCTTTGCGGACTTCAACGCGGGTTGGTACGCCAGCCGTAATGCCGCGTTTCAAAACGCGGTGAGCCGGGCTTCCGGTATCCCCTTGGCGCTGGATGGCGACCTGGTGCGTTACGGTTCGATCATGCCCGGCACCACGGAACTGGCCGTGCGTACCCTCGGCAAGCAACTGGACATGCGCAATCCGACGATCCGCGCGCAACTGGAAGAGGGCAATACCCTGGCGTTCGAAGACAGCAAACTCTATCGACGGGTTTTCGAACTGGCCGAACGGGCCGAAGGTCGGCCGTTACCCCGTGAAGTGTTGCCGGGGATCGTGCTGCAAAGCCCGAAAATCACGCGCAAACTGACCACCGCGTGGTTCGCCAAACGGGTCGATGAACGTTACCAGCGCTGCATGGCGCGGGCAGGGAAGTAATCGGTTCTTCACACAATCCCGGGTAACTACTGTAGGAGCCAGCTTGCTGGCGATGGACTCCAGTGCGCCGCGTTTATCCAGCTCACCCGCGTTATCGTTAACGACCATCGCTGGCAGGCCAGCTCCCACAAGGGAACGTGCCCACGCGGGAATCTGTAGGAGCCAGCCTGCTGGCGATGGACTCAAGTGCGCCGCGTTCATCCAGCTCACCCGCGTTATCGTTAACGACCATCGCTGGCAAGCCAGCTCCCACAGGGGGCCATGCCCACGCTGAAACTGTAGGAGCCAGCTTGCTGGCGATGGACTCCAGTGCGCCGCGTTTATCCAGTTCACCCGCGTTATCGTTAACGATCATCGCTGGCAAGCCAGCTCCCACAGGGGGCCATGCCCACGCTGAAACTGTAGGAGCCAGCCTGCTGGCGATGGACTCAAGTGTGCCGCGTTTATCCAGTTCACCCGCGTTATCGTTAACGACCATCGCTGGCAAGCCAGCTCCTACAAAGGGCCATGCCCACGCTGGAAATGAAGCGATCTCCAAAACAGTGAAAGCTCCAAGCATAAAAAACCCGGCGGGTGAGGCCGGGTTTTCGTCGAGTCCTGCGGTAAAGCCCTGCATTCAGACAGCGCGGCTTTCGATCAGACGATCCGAACCGCCTTCAGCGACGCGGTTTTGCAGCAGTTTGTCGGAACCACCTTCAGCGACGCGGTTTTGCAGAAGTTTGTCCGAACCACCTTCAGCAACGCGGTTTTGCAGCAGTTTGTCGGAGCCACCTTCAGCAACGCGGTTTTGCAGCAGTTTGTCAGAGCCACCTTCAGCAACGCGATTCTGCAGCAGTTTGTCGGAGCCGCCTTCAGCGACGCGATTTTGCAGGAGCTTGTCAGAGCCGCCTTCGGCAACGCGTTTTTCCAGCAGGCGATCCGAACCACCTTCGGCCACACGATTCTCGATCAGGCGATCGGAACCACCTTCAGCCACACGGCTTTCAATCAGACGATCCGAGCCGCCTTCAGCGACCACAGGTTGAGCAGAGGTTGCGGCAAAAGCGTTAACTGCGAAAACCGAGAAAGCGATGCTGAGGAGGGTTTGGCGTTTCATGATGGTGTGCTCCGGGGTGCTTATGGGTGGGTATGGAGCAGATGTTACGCCGCGGATTTTTTAAGAGAACTTCATTGAGGTGATGGTGAACATCGATGGCAGTGATAGGACCTGCGCCATACCTCTTGCGAGCTTGATGGTGCGATCGTCGGATGGTCGCTGCATGGCAGGTGGCGGCTTCTACACTGGAAAGCTGGCGCGTTCCTCTGCCGGGACGGATGATGAGGCACTGCAGAGATCGCGGTGTGCAAGGAGACGATCATGTACCAGCTCTACGGCCATCAGAACTCCGGGGCCGCGGCCATCGAAGCCGCTCTTGAACTCTGTGATGTTCCTTATCGCTTCATCGATGTCGAGGCGTCCGCGGAGGCGGCCCATGCGCTGGAGAAACTCAATCCGCTCAAACAGATTCCGACCCTGCAACTCCCCGATGGCGCTGTCCTGACCGAGAGCGTGGCGATCCTGATTCACCTCGGGCTGAGCTTTCCCGCGTCGAGGTTGTTGCCCCAGGACCCGGCCGAGCGGGACCAGGCCATTCGCGCCATGGCGTACATCGTCAGCAATTGCTATGCGGCCATCGGCATCATCGATTACCCCGAACGCTGGCTGGCCGGGGCGGATGAGTCGTCCAGGCAGAATCTCATGGAGGGAACCCGCCGGCGCCTGCACTGGAGTTGGGAGGTGTTTGCCGACCAGTTTTCGGGCGAGCTGTATCTGGGCAGCGAGAAGCCAGGGGCCCTGGATGTGCTGACGGCGGTGATCTCGCGATGGGCGGGCAGTCGGGAGCATTTGCGCACTGCACGGCCCGGGTTTTTCGCCTGGCTGGAACGAATCGACCGTCACCCGGCACTGGCACCGGTGTTCGCCCGGCATTGGCCAGTCTGAAAGCACCACTTACCCTGTGGGAGCGAGCTTGCTCGCGATGGGGCCATGTCGGTCGACATCTATGTTGAATGTCTGGCCGCTATCGCGAGCAAGCTCGCTCCCACAGGTTTTGGGGTGAATGTTGTGTCCGGATTTACTCCCCGCGAATGTACTGCTCCAGCTGGCGAATCAGCTCCGCCTGTTCGGCAATCGCTTCCTTGACCAGGTCACCGATCGACAGCAGGCCGATCAATTTGCCGCCTTCGACCACCGGCAAGTGACGCAGGCGTCTATCGGACATGATGCCCAGGCAGGTATCCACGGTTTGATGGGTGTCGACGGTAATCACCGGTGACACCATGATGTCGCGCACCGGCGTGCCCACCGAGGAGCGGCCGTGTAGCACCAGTTTGCGCGCATAGTCCCGTTCGCTGATGATGCCCAGCACTTCATCATTCTCCACCACCAACAAGGCGCCGACGTTTTTCTCGGCCATCTTCATCAGCGCTTCGAGCACCATGTGATCGGGTTTGATCTGGTGCACTTCCTGATTCTTCTGATCTTTGAGCTTGAGCAGTTGGGCGACGGTTTTCATGGTGGTTACTCGGGTGTTGTCGTTGTCCTTGAAGAATCGTAGACGCAAGCGCTCAGGGCAAGGGCGAAAGCGGCAGATAACACGCAAAAAACGTCATTCGGCGGTTTTTCTTCGGTAAACCCCTTATTTCCGGCCAGCACCTTACCTGTGGGAGCGGCGGTGCGGCGATCCGACTTGCTCGCGAAAGCGGACTGTCAGCCAGCAAAGATGTTGAATGTGCTGGCCCCTTCGCGAGCAAGCCCGCTCCCACAGGATTTATGTTCATCCCGAATACCGGGGCCATACGCGCTATCGCGACGGATGACGGGTAGAATCCCCCTCTGAATCAACGTTGAGGTTTGCAGTGGTGGATCTACAGCAGGGCTTCGTCCTGACCCGGCATTGGCGCGACACCCCGGCCGGTACGGAAGTCGAGTTCTGGCTGGCGACCGACAGCGGTCCCCGGCGCATCCGCCTGCCTTGCCAGCCCTCGGTGGCGTTCATCCCTGTTGCGCAGCGTCTGCCGGCCGAAAGCGTTTTGCAGGACGAGAAGAACGTCGAGCTCAAGCCCCTGGCCCTGCAGGATTTCGACCATCGTCCGGTCCTCGGACTCTACTGCCGGCAACATGGCCAGTTGATGCGCCTGGAAACCGCGTTGCGCCGGGCCGGCGTCGACGTGTTCGAAGCCGACGTGCGCCCGCCGGAACGCTACATGATGGAACGCTTCATCACCGCGCCGGTGCGCTTCAGTGGCACGCCGAATGCCGAGGGCCTGCTGCTCGACGCACAGATGAAGCCCGATCCCGACTATCGGCCGAGCTTGAAACTGGTGTCCCTGGACATCGAGACCACGGCCCAGGGCGAGTTGTATTCCATTGCCCTGGAAGGCTGCGGCGAGCGTCAGGTGTACATGCTCGGCGCGCCCAATGGTGACGATAGCCAGGTGGATTTCCAGCTCGAGTACTGCGATTCGCGAACCCTGTTGCTGAAAAAACTCAACGACTGGTTTGCCCGGTTCGACCCCGACGCGATCATTGGCTGGAACGTCGTGCAGTTCGACTTGCGGGTGCTTCACGAACACGCCCGGCGCCTGGCGGTGCCGTTGAAACTGGGGCGTGGTGGCGAGGAAATGCAGTGGCGCGAACATGGCAACGGCAACCATTACTTCGCTTCAGCCGCTGGCCGCCTGATCATCGACGGTATCGAGGCCCTGCGTTCGGCGACCTGGAGTTTCCCCTCGTTCAGCCTGGAAAACGTCGCGCAAACCTTGCTCGGCGAGGGCAAGTCCATCGACAACCCGTACCAGCGCATGGACGAAATCAATCGCATGTTCGCCGAGGACAAACCGGCGCTGGCCAAATACAACCTCAAGGATTGCGAACTGGTCACGCGAATCTTCGCCAAGACCGAGTTGCTCACCTTCCTGCTGGAGCGGGCCAGCGTCACGGGACTGCCGGCCGATCGCATGGGCGGTTCGGTGGCGGCGTTCACCCACCTGTACATGCCGCTGATGCACCGTCAGGGTTTCGTCGCGCCCAACCTCGGGGGCAAGCCACCTGAAGCCAGCCCGGGCGGGTTCGTCATGGATTCGCAACCTGGACTGTACGAGTCGGTGTTGGTGCTCGACTACAAGAGTCTCTATCCATCGATCATCCGCACCTTCCTGATTGACCCCGTGGGGCTGATAGAAGGGCTCAAGCACCCGGACGACAGCGAATCGGTGCCGGGCTTTCGCGGCGCACGCTTTTCTCGCACCCGGCATTGCCTGCCCTCCATCGTCGCCCGGGTCGCCGAAGGCCGGGAAACCGCCAAGCGCGAACACAACGCACCGCTGTCCCAGGCGCTGAAAATCATCATGAACGCGTTCTATGGGGTGCTCGGCTCCAGCGGTTGTCGCTTCTTCGACACGCGCCTGGCGTCCTCCATCACCTTGCGCGGGCACGAGATCATGCTGCGCACCCGCCAGTTGATCGAGGCCCAGGGGCATGCGGTGATCTACGGCGACACCGATTCGACATTCGTCTGGCTGCGTCGCGCCCACGGCCAGCAGGAGGCGGCACAGATCGGCCAGGCGCTGGTGGCGCATGTCAATCAGTGGTGGCGCGAGCATGTGCAGCAGGAATACGGCCTGCAAAGCGTTCTCGAATTGCAGTTCGAAACCCACTACAAGCGCTTTTTGATGCCGACCATTCGCGGTGCCGAAGAAGGCAGCAAAAAACGCTACGCCGGACTGGTGACCCGCGCCGATGGCAGCGACGAAATGGTCTACAAGGGCCTGGAAACCGTGCGCACCGACTGGTCGCCGCTGGCCCGGCAATTCCAGCAAGAGCTGTATTCGCGGATCTTCCTGCGCAAACCCTATCAGGATTACGTGCGTGACTACGTGCGCAAGACCCTGGCCGGCGAGTTCGATGACCGGCTGGTTTATCGCAAACGCCTGCGCCGCACCCTCGATGACTACCAGCGCAACGTCCCGCCCCACGTACGCGCGGCGCGCCTGGCTGATGAGTACAACGACAGCCAGGGTCGCCCGCGGCAGTACCAGAACGGCGGCTGGATCAGCTACGTGATCACCGTCGCCGGCCCCGAACCGCTGGAAGTGCGCAGCGCGCCCATCGACTACGACCACTACATCACCCGCCAGCTGCAACCGGTGGCGGACGCGATACTGCCGTTTGTCGACGACGACTTCTCAACCCTGGTTGGGGGGCAACTGGGCCTGTTTTGAGTCCATCAGCGACAAGGTCCAGTCATCCAGGATGCCGTGGAAGTACTGGTTCAAGGCTTGCTGGAAAAGGCTGTCGGCGGCATCGACCTGGGCGAACAGGGTCATCGAGGAATGAAATTTCAGGTCGTCGGGATGACCGAAAATCCCGGCCACCGAGCGCTCCCGGATGTTCAGCACTTCCTGGGTGCAGGTGCGCAGTCGGGCGCCGAGCAACGGATGCTCAAGGTAGGCCAGGGCCTCCTCCCGCGAGCGGATGGCAAAGCGGCGCGACATCTCGCTGTCGCCGAGCCCGGCGAACTGCGGAAAAATGAACCACATCCAGTGACTGCGCTTGTGTCCGTTGTTCAGCTCGTCTTGAACCCGGTCGAATACCGGGTCCTGAGCCTGGAGAAAGCGTTGCAGATTGAACGGGTCCAGGTGGTCGGTGCTTCTCATGGCGAAGCTCTCTGACTGCGTTGGCTCAGACCATGGCCAGTCGCTGTTTGCGTTGTGGCGCATGAAACGCGTGGTCCAGCGCCTCCAGATCCCCGGGTTCAAGTTGCAGCGCGGCGGCCTGGGCATTGAGTCGCACATGTTCGGGCCGGACCGCTTTGGGGATGGCGATCACGCCGTCCTGGCGCATTATCCATGCCAGTGCCACCTGTGCCGGTGTGACGCCGTGCCGGGCGGCCACCTGCTTGAGCGTGGCATTGGCGAGCATTTTTCCACCCTGACCGATCGGGCAGTAAGCCATGACCGGCAGCCGCTGTTGTTGGCTCCAGGGTAACAAATCAAATTCTATGCCGCGCTGCTCCAGATTGTAGAGCACCTGATTGGTGGCGCAGGCCGGGGCATCCAGTTCCAGCAAGTCGTCGAGGTCGAAATTGGACACGCCCCAACGACCGATCTTGCCGGCTTCGCGCAGGCGCTCGAAGGCGTCGACGGTTTCCTCCAGCGGATACTGGCCGCGCCAGTGCAGCAGATACAGATCGATGTAATCGGTGCCGAGCCTGCGCAGGCTACGCTCGCACGCCTGGGGAATGCCCTGGCGGCTGGCGTTGTGCGGGTACACCTTGCTGACCACAAAGACGCTGTCGCGCTGTCCGGCGATGGCATCGCGGACCACTTCCTCGGCGCCGCCTTCGGCGTACATTTCAGCGGTGTCGATCAGGGTCATGCCCAGTTCGATGCCCTGGCGCAGTGCCGCGACTTCTTCCCTGTGCCGAGAGCGGTCCTCGCCCATCTGCCAGGTGCCCTGGCCAATGACGGGCACCTGGGCGCCAGCCAATTGAAGCGTGCGCATGCAAACCTCCTGTGTATTCGGTGATGTAGGAGCAGCCTGCGGCAGCTCCTACAGGGAGTGTGGACCGTTTTCATGATGTTCTGATCCGTTTTTTCTTTGAACATTCCCCTGCCAGTGATCGATTGGTGCCGCCCGATACTGCACTTTTTCGAAATGTCCTGCTCTATCCATGGCAGCCTGCGGCGATCCCCTCCGTCGGCCCATGCCCAAGTTCAACAACCCATGGCTCGAGTTTCACCCGCGATCAGCTCAAAAATCCGCCGTCATTTCCTGCTGCTGGCAGGTCTGTCGATGTTCTTCGTCACCGGTTGCAGCCAGCAGCAGGGCGGCGACATCATCACCCAGATGCGTGAAGGCAAACCCCAGGAGTTCCTGCAGACCAGTGTCGACCGCATGGCCACCCTGACCATGCGCGACAACCTCGACAGCCTTTACCTGCTCATGGGCAAGCTCTACCTGCGCAACCCCGATGAGCTGAAAAAGTCCGGTTTCCTCGATGCCCGTACGGCCGGCAAGCAAGTGCGTATGGCCATTGAGCAGCAGCAGCCATTACCGACCCTGGGCGGCAAAAAAGACCTGGCGGCCCTGCGTTTTGCCATGAGCCCGGAATTTCTCGGCGATCGGGTCGGAGCGTTCATCTATGCCATCGGCAGCATGCTGGTGACCGCCCATGGCAATCGCACCGAGTTCTACATGACCGATACGATCAACCCGGTATTCGTCAGCAATGCCGCACGCAACATCGAGATTGCCACCTGGATCCTCAGCCAGCGCCAAGACAAGCAAGGCCAACCCCTGCTGTTTTCCAACGAAATCTCGGAGGAGGGCAGCAACCTGAGCTTTGCCGTTGAGTTCGGCAAGATCGTCGCCCGCCTGGACCTGCTGACCCAGATGCTCGACGAACGCTACCGGCGCATCGGCCTGAACTATGCCCAGAGCCTGCTGTTCCTGAATTTCCTGCCGGTGCAGTGAGTCCGACACGGAACCCTGTGGGAGCGAGCTTGCTCGCGATGACTGAGTGTCAGTCGCCATTGATGCCAACTGATACACCGCTATCGCGAGCAAGCTCGCTCCCACAGGGTTGCATGATGGTTCCGGAATAAAGATAGATCGCATCGATATAACTGGTTATAAGAAATATCGCTATGCTGCGGGCCAGATTTCCCCTGCGATCTTTGTGGACGTATCAATGGATTTAGTGAACATCGGGTTGGTCGTGGCCGGGTTGGTGGTTGGCTTCATTGTCGGCATGACTGGCGTCGGTGGCGGGTCGCTCATGACCCCGATCCTGCTGTGGTTCGGTATCAACCCGGCGACGGCGGTCGGTACCGATCTGCTCTACGCGGCGATCACCAAGTCCAGCGGTGTACTGGTTCACCGAAAGAACAACAACATCGACTGGGCGATTACCGGTTGGCTGACCCTTGGCAGCGTGCCGGCGGTGGCACTGACGTTGTGGTTCCTGAGCAGCCTGCACTCCAGCCCCGATGCGATGAACGCGATCATCAAGCAGGCCCTCGGCTTTGTATTGTTCGCCACGGCGTTGGCGATTCTGTTCAAGAAGCGTCTGCTGGATTTCGCCCACAAACGTGCTGGCGGCCACTACAACCCCAGCGGCTCGCGTCTCAATGTCCTGACGGTCATCACGGGCCTGGTCCTTGGCACCATGGTCGCGCTGACGTCCATCGGCGCCGGTGCACTGGGCACCGTGGCCCTGTTCATTCTCTATCCGATGCTGCCGACCCGCCGCCTGGTAGGCACTGAAATCGCCCACGCCGTGCCGCTGACCCTGGTCGCCGGCCTCGGCCATGCGAGCATGGGCAACATGGACTGGCAGGTCCTGGGTTACTTGCTGGTGGGATCGTTGCCGGGGATTTACCTGGGCAGCCACCTGACCGGGCGCATCTCCGACGAACTGCTGCGCCCTTGCCTGGCGACCATGCTGTTGCTGATCGGCTACAAACTGGCGTTCTGATCCAGGCCGCCACGCCAGCTTCACTCGCGGGTGAATATTTCCAGCAGATGCCCGTCCGGGTCATCGAAATACACCCGCCGTCCTCCCGCGTAATCATTGATCTCCCTCAGACGCTGCTTGCCCGGGTCGGCCCACCATGGCTGACCGTTGGCCAGCAGGCGGGCGAAGGCCGCATCGAAGTCCTCGTCGCCCATCAGGAATGCGTAGTGCTGGGACGCTATCGGCGGGTCGTTGTCGTAGAAATCCAGTGACACGCCGTTATCCAGTTTGACGATCAGCATCGGCCCGAAGGGCTCCGGGGCGGGCAGGCCAAGGAGGCCGGTGAGGAAATTCGCCGAAACCTGCTTGTCCCGGCACCAGACGATGGTGTGGTTCAATTGAGTGCTCATGCCCAGGTCCTCACGACGGATCAGGCGGGTTGTCATGAGTCTTCAGATTAGCCCAGCCTGTTGCGCAATGACCGCCCTGACCTAAGCTTGGGACAAGGCGAAAAAATTTGCGGTACGTCACCCGGAACAATCGCCGCGATGCGCAATCATTAGAGCGTGGATATCAAAAAGGAGATGCGCATGCTCATCAGGTCACTGACCATGGCTATCTTGCTGGCGATTGCCGGCACCTCGTTCGCCGCCGATGGCGACTCACCGCTGGACATGGACAAGGGCAGGGCCCGGCCACTGATTGTCATCGCTCCAAGCACTGTGGATCCGACCTGGGTCAGCCTGAAAAAGTCGCTGGATGAGCCGGCCAATCGCAAGGGGTTCACCGACCGCAACATGGTGCTCTACACCGTGCTCAACCTGATGGGCCAGCGCGACGGCAAAGACCTCGGGCCCCAGGATACGGCGGCGCTGATCCGCTCGCTCAAGCTGGGTGCTGGCGCCAAGACCAAGGTAATTCTGGTCGGCAAGGACGGCGAAAAGAAACTGGAACAATCGGACGCCATCAAGCTGGACGAGATCTTCAGCGCAGTCGATCAGTTGCCGGCGGCCGAGAAAGAATTTACCGCGACAGTGGCCGCTCCCGTCGCTGAAGCCGAGCCGGCGGCCAAAGGCGCCAAGCCCGGGAAAAACAGCAAACCGGCCAAACCCGCCAAGCCGCCGGAAATGCCGGATGATTGATCCGGCCCTGAATCCTGGTGCTAAGCAATTAACCTGTGGGAGCGAGCTTGCTCGCGATGGGGACCTGACATTCAACATTTATATTGACTGTTATGACGCCATCGCGAGCAAGCTCGCTCCCACAGGTTTCGTGTGTTAACTGATCAGTATTAACCTCCAGTTTTTTCTCTGGGAGCGCGAACCAGACTTATTGGGCAAGGGCGCTCAGAATCTGATGCGCAACCCTGACCCGCTGCGCATTCGGGAAGTTTTTGTTGGCCAGCATCACAATGCCGATCTCCTTCGATGGCACGTACACCACGTAAGCGCCAAAGCCACCGGTTGAGCCTGTCTTGTTGATCAGCACGTTCTGCGGTTGCGCTTGCGGCGGGTTCAGCCACTGGACTTTGTGCGCCTCCATGGCCATCGGCGTGGAGTTGCCGTCCAGCAAGCGATCCAGTGTGATCGGGTAGCGATACATCTCCCAGCCCAGGCCCTGGGTCATGTCGCCAACGCTGTAGTAGGCGCTATGAGTCAAGGCAATGGCTTGCTGCAACGGCTTGTCCAGAGACGCCGGCTTCATGTTGGCGTCGACGTAGGCCAGCAAGTCAGAGGCGCTGGTTTTCACCCCGTACGCCTCGGAATCCAGTGCGCCCGGAGTGACCCGCACTGGCTTGCCGTCCTTGTTGTAGCCCTGGGCGTACAGCGCCATCTGGTCCTGCGGCACATGCACATAGGTGTGCTTGAGGCCCAGTTTCGGCAGCAGGGTTTTCTCCATCAGCTCATCGAACGGCTGGCCCATGCTGTGGGCGGCGAGGTAGCCGAACAGGCCGAGGCTGGGGTTCGAATACAGTCGGTGGCTGCCGGGGGCGTAGAGCGGTTTCCATTGTTTGTAGTAGCCGAGCATTTTGTCGGCTGAATCAGATTCGGCAGGAAATTGCAGCGGCAGGCCGCCGGCGCTGTAGGTACCCAGTTGCAGCACGCTGATGTGGTCGAAAGCGCTGCCACGCAAGGCCGGCAGCACTTGGCTGGCCTTGTCCGACAGTGACAGCTTGCCCCTGGCCTGGGCGTAGGCGGCGAGGGTGGCGGTGAAGGTTTTGCTGACCGAGCCGATTTCGAACAGGGTGTCCTGGGTGACGGGGGTGCCGGTTTCCTTCGAGGCGACGCCATAGTTGAAGTAGTGCGCTTGGCCGTTGACGGTGACCGCCACGGCCATGCCGTGGATACCTTCGGCCTGCATCACCGGTTGTACGGCGGCGTTCACCAGCGTCTCGATTTGATCCTGTGCCACGCAATGGCCTGCGGCAAATATCGCCATGCCGGCGGCGATGGTTTTCAGCCTGTCCATGTGGGTTTCATCCGTCGTTGATTCAGTTGCGCGCCATTTTAGGGGGTTAAGCGCTATGCTCCGAGCGCTTTTTAACCCGGCCGCCAACAGGCGGCCACGCGCAACGATGGATTCAACTCACTGGGCGTTTCAACGCACCAGGCACGGCCGCTTGTTATCGAACGTCCAGCCCGGAATCAAAAACTGCATGGCCACGCTGTCATCCCGCGCCCCCAGGCCCATGCCTTTGTACAGTTCATGAGCCTTGGCGACCTGATCCATGTCCAGTTCGACCCCCAGCCCCGGTTTCTGCGGCACCTGCACGCAGCCGTCGACGATTTGCAGCGGGGCCTTGGTCAGGCGCTGGCCATCCTGCCAGATCCAGTGGGTGTCGATGGCGGTGATCTCGCCCGGCGCGGCTGCCGCGACATGGGTGAACATCGCCAGGGAAATGTCGAAGTGGTTGTTGGAGTGCGAACCCCAGGTGAGGCCCCATTCGTGGCACATCTGCGCCACGCGCACCGAACCCTGCATGGTCCAGAAGTGCGGATCGGCCAGGGGAATGTCGACCGACTGCAACTGGATCGCGTGGCCCATCTCCCGCCAGTCGGTGGCGATCATGTTGGTTGCGGTTTTCAGCCCCGTGGCCCGGCGGAATTCAGCCATGACTTCGCGTCCCGAGTAGCCGTTTTCCGCCCCGCACGGATCCTCGGCGTAGGCCAGCACGCGGTGCTGATCGCGGCACAGGCGGATGGCTTCTTTAAGTGACCAGGCCCCATTCGGGTCAAGGGTGATGCGCGCATCGGGGAAACGTTCGGCGAGGGCCGTGACCGCTTCGATTTCGGCGTCGCCGCTGAGCACGCCGCCCTTGAGTTTGAAGTCCTTGAAGCCATAACGCGCGTGAGCCGCCTCGGCCAGGCGCACCACCGCCTCGGCGGTCATGGCTTTTTCGTGACGTACGCGGAACCAGTCGTTTTCGGCGTCTGGCTCGCAGCGGTAGGCGAGGTCTGTTTCGTTGCGATCGCCGACATAAAACAGATAGCCAAGCATCTTCACTTCATCGCGCTGCTGGCCTTCGCCGAGCAGGGCTGCCACCGGCACGTCCAGGTGCTGGCCGAGCAGATCAAGCAACGCAGCTTCCAGGCCGGTGACGGCGTGGATGGTGATGCGCAGGTCGAAGGTCTGCAATCCGCGACCGCCAGCATCGCGGTCGGCGAAGGTCTGGCGTACCTGGTTGAGAATCTTCTGGTAGGTGCCGATCGGGCTGCCGACCACCAGGCTGCGTGCGTCTTCCAGGGTCTGGCGAATGCGCTCACCACCCGGCACTTCGCCGACGCCGGTGTGGCCGGCGTTGTCCTTGAGGATCACGATGTTGCGGGTGAAAAACGGGCCGTGGGCACCGCTGAGATTGAGCAGCATGCCGTCGTGGCCGGCCACCGGAACGACCTGCATGCTGGTGATGATCGGGGCTTTGGCGATGTCGTGTGCGGTCATGTTGTTATCCTTTTAAACCAATGATTCAGGCGTGGTGGGGCGCTGGTTTGCCCGGTGCGGTGACGGAGGCGACCTTGGGTTTGTTGCGTGCGGCAAAGACAATGATCGCGGCGATGATCGAGGTCGCGGCCAAGCCATAGAGTCCGCCCTGGATGGAGCCGGTGCGTTCCTCCAGCAGACCGAAGGTGGTTGGCGCGACGAAACCGCCGAGGTTGCCCACCGAATTGATCAGCGCGATGACACCGGCGGCGATGCGTGCGTCCAGGTAAGCCTGGGGAATCGGCCAGAACAGCGACGAGGCCGATTTGAAGCCCAGCGCCGCAAAGCAGATCGCGACGAAGGCAAAGACCGGCCCGCCGGTGGTGGACATGAACATCCCGGCAGCGGCGATCAGCAGGGCCGCGGCGACCCAGGCTTGCTGATGCTTCCACTTGGCCGACAACGAGGCGAAGGCATACATGCCGACAATCGACAGCAGCCACGGAATCGAGTTGAACATTCCGACCTGGAAGTCGCTGAGGTCGCCCATCTTCTTGATGATGCTCGGCAGCCAGAAGGTCGCGGCGTAGATGGTCAGCTGGATGAAGAAGTAGATCAGGCAGAACAGGATGATCTGTCGGTCCTTGAGCAGCTTGCCCAGCGACGGCTTGATCGGTGTGGCGGCTTCGCGGGCCAGTTGTTCGTCGTCGATGGCCTTGACCAGTGCGTCCTGCTCGTCGCGGCTCAGCCATTTGGCATCGTGGGGTTTGGAGTCGAGCCAGAACCAGACAAAAACACACAGACCCACCGAGAACATGCCTTCGATGAAGTACATCCATTGCCAGCCATGCATGCCGAGTCCGCTGATTTGCAGCAGCAAACCGGACAGGGGGCCGGAGATCAGCGAGGCAATCGCCGAGCCGCTGAGGAAAATCGCAATCGCCTTGCCGCGCTCCACGCCAGGTAGCCAGCGGGTGAAGTAGTAGATCACCCCGGGAAAGAACCCGGCCTCGGCCACGCCCAGCAGAAATCGAAGGATATAGAAGTGGGTTTCGTTCTGGATGAACGCCATACCCGCGGCGACCAGGCCCCAGGTCAGCATGATCCGCGTCAGCCAGATACGTGCACCGACTTTTTGCAGAAGGATGTTGGAGGGCACTTCGAACAGCGCATAACCGATGAAGAACAGGCCGGCACCCAGGCCGTAGGCGGCCGCGCCAATGCCCAGGTCGTGTTCCATGTGGGCACGGACGAAACCGATGTTCACTCGATCAATGTAATTGACGATGAACATGATGACGAACAGCGGCAAGACGTGACGTTTGACTTTGGCGATGGCGGACTTCAGCGCTGAATTGGCGTCGTCGTGCATCCCGGAGACGGATGTATTCACTGCGTTTTCTCCCACTCGTTATTTTTATGCGGGGTGAAGCTGGTTGTTGCGTTGTTGATAGACATCATACAACTAGATTTTTTGATCTTGCAACCGCCTTTGTTCAACGAAATGGCGCTGTATTAGAGGTTTTTTATTCTGGTGGCGGTGGCAGGTGGTCTTTAAAACGAATCAATATGAGCCGTTTGTTGAGTGTTGTCATACAAGTTAAACGAGATTTTTCAGGATTCCAGCCCGGCGCGGTGCTACGATTCGATAGCCCTGATTTCCGGACACCTTCATGCAAGAAGACCTCGAAGCACCCGCCCGCAAGCGCAGCCACAACCTGGCCCATGACCTGGTGGAGAAACTGACCCAGCGCATCCTGCTCGGCCAGATGTTGCCCGGCGACAAGCTGCCGTCAGAAAACACCATCGTTCAGGAACACGGGGTCAGTCGCACGGTGGTGCGCGAGGCGATCTCGAAGTTGCAGGCCTCGGGGCTGGTGGAGACCCGGCATGGCATTGGCACGTTCGTGATCGAGCGCGCGCCGGAGCAGGGGCTGCGGCTGAATGTCGACACGGCGTTGGGGGTGCGCAGCATTCTGGAGTTGCGCATGGGCCTGGAAACCCAGGCGGCGGCGCTGGCGGCAACTCGCCGCACCGATCTGCAACTGGCGCAGATGCGTGAAGCGCTGGACGATTATCAAAGCCTGCTGGCCAACAACGACAGCTGTGTCGAAGCGGACCGGCGTTTTCATCTGCTGATTGCCGAAGCCACCGGCAACGTCTGCTTCACCGAAATCATGCAGCACCTGGGCAGCGCCATGATCCCGCGCACCCGGGTCAATGCCGCCGAGCGGGGAGCCGTGGACTTGAGCAAGCTCGGCGAGCTGGCCAATCTGGAGCACGAGGCGATCCTCAATGCCATCAAGCGTCAGGACCCGGACGCGGCGCGGGCGGCGATGTGGTTGCACCTGACCAACAGTCGCGACCGGTTTTCGGCTAGCTGAGTTTGTCTGGTTTTCAGTGACACCGAGTCATCGTTCTTCGCGAGCAAGCCCGCTCCCACAGGTTCTGGGTCGTGCTCAGGAACCGCGGCCACCATGAAACCCTGTGGGAGCGAGCTTGCTCGCGATAGCGCCAGACCTGACAGCGAAAAACCTGAATCAGACCCTGACAGCCTGAACAACCACAGCCCGCCGCTCCAGATTCAACGCCAGCACACTCGCCAACACCACCAGCCCGCCGACCACTATCATCAACGTCGGCCGTTCGCCGAGCGCATAAGACGCAATCACCATCGCCGTCGGCGGCGTCAAATACAGCGTCATGGTCGCCCGGCTCAAATCGACATGCGCCAGCACATAGGCCCAGGCCAGGTACGCCAGGGCGCTGGGGAATATCCCCAGGGCAATCACCGCCCACTGCACGCGCATCGGCGCCAGGGCGACTTGATCCACAAGGCCGGGCAGAAAAATCAACAACAGCACCGTACCGGACCACACCGTGTAGCACACCAGCGTCAGCCCGTCGTAACGCCCGGTGTGATGTTTTTGCAGGGCAAAGTAGAGGCTCCAGGACACCGCCGCCAGCAGGATCAACAAGCCGTGGGCGTAAATGCTGCCCAGGCCATGATCGCCCGCTACCACTATCACCACGCCAAACAACCCGAGCAGCACACAACCCCAGCGCCACAGGCTCACCTGATCCTTGAACACGAAGCGCGCGATCAATGTGCTGAACAGCGGCGTGGTCTGGGCCAGGACGCTCGAAGCGCCAGCGCTGACTCCCTGCTGCCCGAAGTTGATCGCCACGTGATGCAGGCTCACGGCAAAGAAACCCAGGCCGAACATCAGCGGCAAGTCTCGCAGGCTGGGCAGGCGGATGCCTTTGATGACCGCGACCACGGCCATGAACACGGAGGCCAGCAGGAAGCGCAGCAGTGCCAGGTGCACGGGGTCGTAGGCCTGCAAACCGATATGGATGCCGGTCGGGGAATAGCCCCAGCACGCCACGACAAACGCCATGGCCAGAATGATTTTCCAGGGTGAAGCGGGGGAGGGTGTGAGCTGCGTCATGGTCGTGCACCTGTGGGCTGATGCACGGAGTATCAGAAAGCGCATCGTTCGCCACAACTGACTTATACTGCGCTAACCGTTCACTATGGGTGATGTATGGAGCTGGCGCAGATTCGCATGTTCAAGACCGTGGCCGACGTCGGCAGCATTGCCCGCGCGGCCGAACTGCTGCATTGCGTGCCGTCCAACATCACGGCACGGATCAAGGCCCTCGAGGCTGAGCTGGGCGTCGCGCTGTTCCTGCGCGAAGGCCGAGGGTTGCGCATCAGCCCGTCGGGGCAGACCTTCCTGGCCTACGCCTCGAAAATTCTCGCCCTGACCGCCGAGGCCAAGCGCGCGGTCGATCCTTCGGCCGAACCCTCAGGGCCGTTGCGCATCGGTGCCATCGAGTCGTCGGCCACCGGGCGATTGCCGCGTCTGCTGGCGAAATTCCACAAGCGTTTCCCGCAGGTGGCGCTGGAGCTGACCACCGGCGCCTGGGGGCAACTGCTCGATGACACGCTCAATCACAAGCTCGACGGCGCCATCGTGGCGGTGGATGTCGAGCGTTCGCACCTCAAGCGCACGCCGATGTATCGCGAAGAATTGCTGCTGATCGCCTCGACATCCCTGGGGCCATTGCGCGACATCAGCGATTTGCAGGACCAGACCGTGTTCATGTGGCCCCAGGGCTGTCCGTACCGGGCGGCGCTGGAGCATTGGTTGTTGCGACAGGGGCAGGCACTGCCGATTGTCAGCCTGGCCAGTTATGGCGCGATTGTCGGTTGCGTCAGCGCTGGGGCCGGCGTGGCGCTGGTGCCCAAGGGGATCTTCGACCAATACGCCAAAGGCGCGGGATGCGCGGGGTTTGAGTTCCCTGAGCTGACCGCCGTCGACAACCTGTTTTACTGGCACGAAAACGCCGGGGTGCACCCGGCGCGTGAGGCGTTCGTGGCGATGCTCCGCGAGGAATTTGCCTGACGCAGTACCTGTGGGAGAGCCTGTGGGAGCGAGCTTGCTCGCGATGACGGAGTGTCAGTCGCTAACAATATTGACTGATAAACCGCTATCGCGAGCAAGCTCGCTCCCACAGGGTTTTGTGTGTATTTGAAGGTCAGTTCACACCTACGTCCCGCATCAGCAAACCAAACTGCAGATCCACCGCATCCGGTATCGGCAAATACACCGTGTGCCCATCCCCCGGTGCAACGTCGATCGCTCCACCCTTGGCGTTCTGCAACTGATGCAGATCGAAGTGGAAGTTGCCCTTGGGCGTCATCAGCTCCATGTGGTCGCCCACGCCGAAGCGGTTTTTCACCTTGACCTCGGCCAGGCGATCCCGACGCTGCCCGGTCAGCTCACCGACAAACTGTTGCCGTTCCGACACCGAGCTGCCGTTCTGGTAGTTCTGGTATTCGTCATGCACATGCCGCCGCAGAAAACCTTCGGTGTAGCCGCGCTGGGCGAGGGATTCCAGGTCGGTCATCAGGCCGCGATCGAAGGCCCGGCCCGCCACCGCGTCGTCGATGGCCCGGCGATAAACCTGGGTGGTGCGCGCGCAATAAAAGTGCGATTTGGTCCGGCCTTCGATTTTCAGCGAGTGCACGCCCATCCGTGTCAGGCGTTCGACGTGCTGCACGGCGCGCAAGTCCTTGGCGTTCATGATGTACGTGCCGTGTTCGTCTTCGAAGGCGGGCATCTGTTCGCCGGGACGATTGGCTTCCTGCAACAGGAACACCTGATCGGTGGGCGCGCCGATGCCCAGGGTCGGTTCGGGATCGAATGCCTGCACGATCTCGCCGAGCTGGTTTTCCGTGGCCGGTTGCGCCGAATATTTCCAGCGACAGGCATTGGTGCAACTGCCCTGATTGGCGTCGCGCCTGTTCATGTACCCCGACAGCAGGCAGCGCCCGGAATAGGCCATGCACAATGCGCCATGCACGAACACTTCCAGTTCCATGGCTGGCACTTGCTCGCGGATTTCGGCGATCTCTTCCAGCGACAGCTCCCGCGACAGGATGATCCGGCTCAAGCCTTGCTGCTGCCAGAACTCGACACTTGCCCAGTTCACGGTATTGGCCTGCACCGAAAGGTGGACCGGCATCTGCGGGTAGTGCCGGCGCACCAGCATGATCAGGCCGGGGTCGGACATGATCAGCGCATCGGGGGCCATGGCGATCACCGGTTCAAGGTCCTTGAGGAAGGTCTTGAGCTTGGCGTTGTGCGGCGCGATGTTCACCACCACGTAGAAGCGCTTGCCCTGCGCCTGGGCCTCGCGAATGCCGAGGGCGAGGTTGGCGTGGTCGAATTCGTTGTTGCGCACCCGCAGGCTGTAGCGCGGCTGGCCGGCGTACACGGCATCGGCGCCGTAGGCGAAGGCATAACGCATGTTTTTCAGGGTGCCGGCGGGGGCGAGCAGTTCTGGCGCGGTGAGGTTCATGGCGGTGTCGTCGTAAAAACCGCGCAGGGTAAACGCCCCGTGCCGAGCGTTTATTGATCTGGATCCATGTCTGATCAACAAAGAGATGGCACTCGCGCGAGCCGTAGCGGACTAAACATCAGGGCCCAAGTGTTGCGTCCCGGCGGGCATGGATCGGATATGAACGAAGAAACCCTGAAAGACAGATCGCTGACCATCCTTCTGGCCGTGGTAAGCGTCGCCTTCATCTGGATCCTGCTGCCGTTCTACGGCGCGGCGTTCTGGGCGGTAATCCTCGCCATCCTCTTTGCTCCGCTGCAACGGCGGCTGCAGCTGAAGTTCGGCTGGGAGCGCAACCTCACGTCACTGCTCACGCTGAGCATCTGCCTGTTGATCGCGATCCTGCCAGTGATAGTCCTCAGCAGCCTCCTGGTCCAGGAGGGGGTCGCGCTCTACAAGAACATCGAGAGCGGCGAACTGGACATCGCCGGGTACGTGACGCAGTTCAAGCACATCCTGCCGCCGTATTTCCAGCAACTGCTGGACCGCTTCGGTATGGGCGAGCTGAACGGGCTGCGAGAGAAAATCGTCAAGAGTGCGATGACCGGCGGGCAGGAACTGGCCGCCAAGGCCTTCATTTTTGGCCAGGGCACGTTCGAGTTCATCGTCAGTTTCTTCATCATGCTGTACCTGCTGTTCTTCTTCCTGCGCGACGGCGCGGAACTGGCGCGCAAGGTGCGTGCGGCGGTGCCGTTGGAGGAACAGCAGAAACGTCGTTTGCAGCTCAAGTTCAATCGTGTGGTACGGGCCACGGTGAAGGGCAACCTGCTGGTGGCGATCACACAAGGCGCGCTGGGTGGCCTGATTTTCTGGTTCCTGGACATTCCCAGCGTATTGCTCTGGGCGGTGTTGATGGCGTTTCTGTCGCTGTTGCCGGCGGTGGGGGCGGGGATTGTCTGGGTGCCGGTGGCGGCGTTTTTCCTGCTCACCGGGGCCATCTGGCAGGGCGTGGTGCTGGGATTGTTCGGGATCTTCGTGATCGGCCTGGTGGATAACGTGCTTCGACCGATTCTGGTGGGCAAGGACACCCGGATGCCGGACTACATGATCCTGATCTCGACCCTCGGCGGCCTGGCGATTTTCGGGCTGAACGGCTTTGTCATCGGCCCGTTGATCGCGGCCCTGTTCATGTCCAGCTGGGACATTTTCATCGAAACCAAACCGCGGGTGCAGCTGCCTTAGGCGCTGAACCTGCCGGGCTGGCCGGTGCCGATGCGTTGCGACAGCTCACGGGCGGCGGGCAAGGAAGTGAGCGGGCCGCTGATCTGCACACCGTCCTGCACCAGATACCAGCAGGCGAGCATGCCCAGCTCTCTGAGCTGTGCGGGGACGGCGCTGCCGATAACGGACATGATCTGAACCTGGGACATGAAAAGTACCTCCATCAATCTGTGGAGCTACTTTAAAGTCCGGGTGCCTCGAGGAGTAATCAACGCTTTCAATAGTGGTCATTGATGCCAGCGGGGGCAAACGACCGTTGGTCGGTCAGCTGACCACCTGATCGAGCATGTTCACCACTTCCTGCTCGTTGAGCAGGCCCTTGCGCACCAGGTTTTGCGTCAGCAGCGAGAGAAACTTGGCGCTGCGATGACCTTCCAGGTGCTTGAGTTCGGTCAGTGCGTTGTACACCTTGCTGGAGGTGCACAGACCGACGATGCGGTGCGGGTTTTGCGTTGGCATGTGGTCGTCCTTGTTGTTATCAACCTGTTTTCGACGGACAGCACCGAGCTTGCGGATCTGTCATGACAAAAATATGACCGTTTTTTGCCACACGGCAGAAAACCGGTCGAGTCCATCTTGCCCGATTCTGCCGCGCGCACTGTCCCGATAGCGACCTTGGCGAGATTTATCCAGACCTGCACCGATCAACGGGCATAAAAAAGGTTGTTCACGCACCGCGGGGGAACACCGATACCTGTAGGAGCGAGCTGGCTCGCGATGGCGGTCAACGATGATGCGGGGGAGCCTGACACCCCGCGGTGCTCTCAGGTTTTTCGTCGGAACGCCGCCCGGAGCAAGCTCGGCCTAGTTGCTTGGTGGTGCACGTGTTCCCCTGTAGGAGCTGCCGGAGGCTGCGATCTTTTGATCTTGATCTTCAGCAATCTCCAGATCGCAAAAGCAAAATCAAAAGATCGCAGCCTTCGGCAGCTCCTACAGATGCCCGGGATTCCGTGAAGTCCCATAAAAAAGCCCCGCTGTTTCAGCGGGGCTTGATGAGTTCGTTACCAGCGGCCGTGTCGCGGGCCGTAGTAGCCGCGTGGCGGGCCGTAGTAACCACGGGGTGGTCCGTAGTAAACCGGGGCCGGGTGGTAGTAGATCGGTTGCTGCACGTAGACCGGGGCCGGCTGGTAGTAAACCGGGGGCGGTGGCGCGTAATAAACCGGAGGCGGTGGGGCGTAGACCGGTTGCGGCGCGACATAGACCGGGCGGTTGGCATTGATCAGAGCCGAACCTACGATGGCAGTACCGACAATCGCGCCAAACACCGCCGGACCCTGCCAGTAATTACCACCACCATGGGCTTGCGCCTGTCCCGCGATAGCGAGGGCGCCGATCAGCAAGGCTACTGTGGGGATTTTACGGATCATGATAGTTCCTCGGTTCTTCAGCCCGGCGCCTGTGCCTGCAATAGACCCAGGGATTGTCGCGGGGATACTTCTAAGACAGCGTTTTTTCGAAAAACAGCACGGCCGCCAGGTAAATTTTGTGTAAGGTCTGTACCGACTTTCTTACCGACCTGGTCAAGCCCGTGCGTCCAGGCTTTCATGATCGATCAGATCCAGATGGACGGCTAATCCCGTCCATCCGAAAAGTGCATTTGAAGGAGCTTTGCCATGCAGATGAACCCCAACAAAGACACCCAGCTGTGCATGTCCCTTTCAGGGCGCCCCGGGAACTTTGGCCTGCGTTTTCATAATCATCTGTATGAACAACTGGGCCTGAACTTCTACTACAAGGCCTTTGCCAGCCAGGACCTGCCGGGCGCCGTCGCCGGCATTCGCGCCCTGCGCATTCGTGGTTGTGGGGTGTCGATGCCGTTCAAGGAAGCCTGCATTGCCCTGGTGGATGAACTCGACGCCTCTGCCGCCGCTATTCAATCGATCAACACCATCGTCAACACCGACGGTCATCTCAAGGCCTACAACACCGATTACATCGCCGTGGCCCAGTTGCTGGAAAAACACCAGGTGCCCAAGGACTCGACCTTTGCCCTGCGCGGCAGCGGCGGCATGGCCAAGGCCGTGGCGAGCGCCTTGCGCGATGGCGGCTACGAGAACGGCCTGATCGTGGCCCGCAACGAGCGCGCCGGACAGGCGCTGGCGCAGTCGTTGGGCTATGAGTGGCAGGCAGAGCTGGGCAGTCGTCGCCCGCAGATGCTGGTCAATGTCACCCCGATCGGCATGACGGGAGGGCCGGAGGCCGAGCAACTGGCCTTTGAGGGCGATGTGATCGAAAAGGCGGAAACTGTCTTCGATGTGGTGGCGATCCCCTCGGAAACGCCGTTGATCGTGCGTGCCCGTGCCGAAGGCAAGCGGGTCATCACCGGGCTGGAAGTGATCGCGATCCAGGCGCTGGAGCAATTTGTGCTCTATACCGGTGTACGGCCGACGGATGAGCAATTCCAGAAGGCCGTGGCGTTTGCCCGCAGCTAGGAGGTGTCCATGCATCCGCCCATTCTCAATTTGAACACCGTCGAGCTTGAACCGCTGCCCGAAGCGTTTGCACCGACCGGTGAAACCGCCGGTCGCTATCAGCAGCGTCTGGCCCGTGTCGGTCAACTGCTGGGGGCACAAAAGCTGGGTTATCGCCTGTATGTGCTGGAGCCGGGCATGCGCGGCAGTCCGTTTCACAGCCATCGGGTCAATGAGGAAATGTTCTACGTCGTGGCCGGGGAAGGGCAGGTCCGCCTGGGAGACGAGCGTTTTCCAATCCGTGCCGGCGATGTGATCGCCTGTCCACCGGGGGGGCCTGAAAAGGCCCATCAGATCATCAATACCAGCAACGGCGAGTTGCGGTATCTGGCGGTCAGCACCCAGCAATCACCGGAGATTTGCGAATACCCGGATTCCGGCAAATATGCCGTGATGGATGACTTCAAGGTCGATGCCGAGGGCAATGCATCCGGATTTGTTGCGGTGGCCCGGCAGGCGGATGGGGTGGATTACTGGGACGGGGAGTAACCTCCCACAGGTTCAGTGTCGATCACACATGCCAGCCAGCCCACAGATCCACTGTGGGAGCGGGCTTGCCCGCGAAAGCGTCGGCTCATCCAGCATTGATGTGACTGACAATCCGCTTTCGCGAGCAGGCTCGCTCCCACAGGTTCAGTGTCGATCACACATGCCAGCCAGCCCACAGATCCACTGTGGGAGCGGGCTTGCCCGCGAAAGCGTCGGCTCATCCAGCATTGATGTGACTGACAATCCGCTTTCGCGAGCAAGCCCGCTCCCACAGGTTTTGTGTCAATCACACATGCCAGCCAGCTCACAGGTTTTGTGCCTGGCAAACCTCCAGGCTATTCGAGCCGAGCCAGTCTTTCTTCCAGCGCCGCAATCCGCGCTTCCAGTTCTTCGATCCGTTCTACCGAAACCCCGCTGTTGCCACGTTCGACCGGGTTTTGCCGTGCCGCCATGATCGCCTCGATATCCGCCGGGTCGCCCAGGGCGTGGGTATAGCGGTCTTCGCGCTGGCCGGCCTGACGCGGTATCAGCACGGCCAGGCCCCGGGCAATCAGGCGTTCGAGTTGATGCACGACCTGTTCGGCGTCTTCGAATTCATGCATGCGGCCGCTGCGAGTCAGCAGCTCATTGACGGTCTGCGGGCCGCGCAGAAACATCAGCCCGGTCAGGATCACCTGCGCCGGCACCAGTTCCAGGGCCTTGTCGACCTTGTGTTCCCAACGGTCGGCACGGCTGCCCATCACCAGCCTTGTGAAGCCGCGTCCTTCGAGCGCGCGCAGGCTCTGGCCGACCTGGCCCGGCGTCAGGTTCATCACCGGCTCGCGGCTGGTTTTCTGGTTGCAGGCGATCACCAGGGCATTGAGGGTCAGGGGATAGGTTTCCGGGCTGGTGGCCTGTTTCTCGATCAACGAACCCAGAATGCGAATTTCCGTACTGTTGAGCCGCGGTTCGTCGAAAGTCGTCTCTTGCTCAGTGCTCATGGTTCTGCATCCTTAGCTGATTCATGTTTTTCACTTGCGTGAGCGCACTTTGACATCGCCCGTTCGGACTAGGCAAGGCTAACGATTCTGCCGCGACCGGCTGGCGCCAGACTTCATGCTCAAAGGGGTGTTGCGCCACGCGCGCCCCGCCAAACGAGCAGAAGGCGCCGCGATGGAGTTTGCATTCAGCGACGAACAGGAAATGATCCGCGAATCGGCCGAGGGCTTCCTCGCCGATGTTTCGGATTCTGCCGCCGTGCGCGCGGCAATGGTCAGTGAACGGGGTTTTGACGAAGCCCTCTGGCAGCGGTTGTGCCAGGAAATGTACTGGCCCGCCATTCATATCCCCGAAACCTACGGTGGACTTGGCCTCGGCTTTGTCGAGCTGACGATCCTGCTGGAACAGATGGGCCGGCGTTTGCTGTGCTCACCGTTTTTCGCCACCGCCTGCATGGCCACACCCGCGCTGTTGCTGGCCGCCAATGATGAACAGAAACAGCGCTGGTTGCCGTCGATTGCCGATGGCAGCGTGACCGCGACCCTGGCGTTCAGCAGTGCCAACGGCTGGTCGGCCGACGATGTCCAGGCAACTGTGGTGGCCGAAGGCGACGGGTTCATCCTCGATGGCACCCTCAAGCATGTACTCGACGGCCATGGCGCTGATCTATTGATCATTGCCGCACGACAACCCGGAACCACTGGCGAAAAGGGCATCAGCCTGTTTGTCGTGAACGCAGCACAGGCCGGCATCGAGCGGCAAATGCTGCCAACCATGGACCAGACCCGGCGCCAGGCGCGGATCCAGCTCAAGGGTCTGTACCTTGAAGCTGGCGCGCTGCTGGGTGAGTTCGGTCACGGCTGGCCGCACCTTGAGCGCGTCCTGCAACTGGCCTGCATCGGCCTGGCTGCCGAGCAGACCGGCGGCGCGCAGCAGGTGCTCGACCTCAGCGTGGCCTACATGCAGGAACGCCAGCAGTTCGGGCGCCCGATTGCCAGTTTTCAGGCCCTCAAGCACCGCGCCGCCGACATGATGCTGCAAGTCGAATGCGCGCGATCGGCCAGCTACTACGCCGCGTGCGTGGCCCAGGAAGTTCTCGATCCCCAGGGGGATCCGCAGGTCGCGGCCGAACTGCCGCTGGCGGCGGCGCTGGCCAAGGCGCAGTGCTCCGAGACCTATTTCCACTGCGCGTCCGAGTCGATCCAGTTGCACGGCGGCGTCGGTTTCACCTGGGAATACGACCCGCACCTCTACTTCAAGCGCGCCCGCGCCAGCGAGAGTTTCCTCGGGCTACCGGCCTGGCATCGCGAGCGCATTGCTTCGGTGATTCTTGGAGAGCAGCCATGAAAATCAGTTTCAGCGAGCAGGACGAACGCTTCCGCCAGGAAGTGGCCGACTGGATGAGCGCCAACCTTTGCGGTGAGTTCGAGGCCCTGCGTTTTCGCGGCGGTCCGGGCGACGAGCACATGTTTCCCGAAGAGCGCAAAGCCTGGGAGCGCAAGCTCGCCGAGGGTGGCTGGACCTGCGTCGGCTGGGCGCCGGAACATGGCGGGCGTGGCTTGTCGATCACCCGGCAAGTGATTTTCCACGAAGAATATGCCCGCGCCGGCGGCCCCGGTCGCATGGGGCATATCGGCGAAGGGCTGGCCGGGCCGACCATTGCCGCGTTCGGCACGGTTGAACAGCAACAGCGCTTTTTGCCGGGGATCGTCAGCGGCACGTCGTTCTGGTGCCAGGGCTATTCGGAGCCGGGCGCCGGTTCCGACCTGGCCAACGTCAAGACCCGCGCCACGCTGGATGAGGCGAGCGGCCAATGGGTGATCAATGGCCAGAAAGTCTGGACCTCCCTGGCCCACGAATCGGACTGGTGCTTTGTCATCGCTCGTACTGAACCTGGCAGCCTCGGCCATCGCGGCCTGTCGTTCCTGCTGGTGCCGATGGCCCAGGCGCAAATCACCGTGCGGCCTATCGAGCAACTGACCGGCACCTCGGAGTTCAACGAAGTGTTCTTCGACGATGCCCGCACCGACGCCGCCAACATCATCGGCGCGCCGGGCGACGGCTGGAAGATCGCCATGGCGCTACTGGGTTTCGAGCGCGGTGTGTCAACCCTCGGCCAGCAGATGCAGTTTCAGAACGAACTCAACGAAATCATCGCCATCGCTAAAGCCAACGGTGCCGACCGCGATCCGATCCTGCGCCAGCGCCTGGCCGAAGCCTGGAGCGGGTTGCGGATCATGCGCTACAACTCGCTGCGCATGCTTTCGGGTAGCCAGGACGGTTCGCTGCGCAAGGAGGCGACCATCTACAAGCTGTTCTGGTCGACCTGGCACGCCAGCCTCGGCAAGTTGGCGATGGACGTGCTCGGCGCCGAAGCGGAATTGCTCGAAGCGGCGCCCTACCAACTGACCCGTTTGCAGTCGCTGTACCTGTTCAGCCGCGCCGACACCCTGTACGGCGGCAGCAACGAAATCCAGCGCAACATCATCGCCGAGCGTGCCTTGGGCATGCCCAAAGAGCCGCGTCCGCGCGCCTGAAAGGAGAGAGTTCATGTCTGTACCTCAATATGTTGAAGGTCGCGGCCTGCTGCGCGGCAAGTCGGTACTGATCACCGCCGCCGCCGGTGCCGGCATCGGTTTTTCCGCTGCCGTGAGGGCTGCCGAGGAAGGTTGCCGGGCGCTGATGATCAGCGACATCCATGAAGGCCGGTTGGCCGAAGCAGTGCTGAAAATTCGCGAAACCACCGGGCTGCAGCAGGTCTTCGGCCAGGTCTGCAACGTCGCCGACGAAACCCAGGTGCAGCAGCTGATTGCCTGCGCCGAGCGCGATCTGCAAGGCGTCGACGTGCTGATCAACAACGCCGGCCTCGGCGGCTCGCGCCTGCTGGTGGAGATGGGCGACGAAGAGTGGAACCGGGTGCTGGATGTGACGCTCACCGGCACCATGCGCATGACCCGCGCCATGCTGCCGAAAATGATGGAGCGGCGTGCCGGGGTCATCGTCAACAACGCCTCGGTACTGGGCTGGCGCGCGCAGAAAGAACAGTCGCACTACGCCGCGGCCAAGGCCGGCGTCATGGCGCTGACTCGCTGTGCAGCGGTCGAAGCTGCCGACTACGGCATCCGCATCAACGCGGTCAGCCCGAGCATCGCCCTGCACGATTTCCTGCGCAAGTCCGCGCCCCAGGCGGTGCTCGATCAACTCGCCGCCAACGAAGCCTTCGGCCGCGCCGCCGAAGTCTGGGAAGTGGCCAACGTGATGATGTTCCTGGCCAGCGACTACAGCTCCTACATGACCGGCGAAGTGTTGTCGGTATCCAGCCAGAGGGCGTGACCATGCCACGAATTTTCGACACGCCGATGGCTCTGTTCGAGGCCGTTGGCCAATCGCTCGGCGTCAGCGACTGGCTGCTGCTGGAGCAGGACCGCATCGACCTGTTCGCCGACGCCACCGGCGATCACCAGTGGATTCACGTCGATCCGCTCAAGGCCGCCGATGGCCCGTTTGGCGCCTGCATCGCCCATGGCTACCTGAGCCTGTCGCTGGTCAACCTGTTCCTGCCGCAGATCGTCGAAGTCCGTGGCCTGGCCATGGGCGTCAACTACGGCTGCGAGCGGGTGCGCTTCCCCTCGGTGGTGCGCGTCGGTTCGCGGGTACGCGGCAGTGCGCAATTGATCGCGGTCGAGGAAGTGAAGGGCGGCGTGCAGGCGACCATCCGCGTCAGCGTCGACATCGACGGCGAGGAACGTCCCGGCTGTGTGGTCGACACCATCAGTCGCTATTACCCGGCCTGACCTTCAACAGCATTTTCGAGGAATCCAGCATGAAAGAAGCCGTCATCGTTTCGACCGCCCGTACTCCGATCGGCAAGGCCTTTCGCGGTGCGTTCAATGACACCGAGGCGCCGCAACTGGGCGGCCATGTGGTGCGCGAAGCCGTGCGTCGCGCCGGCATCGAGCCGGGTGAAGTGGACGACGTGATCATTGGCGCCGCGGCGCAGCAGGGCACGCAGTCCTACAACCTGGGGCGCCTGTGCGCGATTGCCGGCGGCTTGCCGGCATCGGTTGCCGGGATGGCCGTCGAGCGCCAGTGCTCGTCGGGCCTGATGAGCATCGCCATGGCCGCCAAAGGCATCATGTGCGACGAAATCGACATCGCCGTGGCCGGTGGCCTGGAGTCGATTTCCCTGGTGCAGAACAAGCACAAGAACCTCTATCGCAACCAGTCGGCTTCAGTGATCGAGCTGGACCCGCACGCCTACATCCCGATGATCGAAACCGCCGAGATCGTCTCCGCACGTTATGGCATCTCCCGCGACGAGCAGGACGAGTACAGCTACCAGAGTCAGCTGCGTACCGCACAGGCCCAGAGCGCCGGGCGCTTCGACCGCGAGCTCGCGCCGCTGGCCAGCCGCAAGGCACTGTTCGACAAGGCCACCGGCGAAACCGGTTATGAATCCGTCACCTTGCTGCGCGACGAGTGCAACCGCATCGACACCACCCTGCAAAGCCTGAAGGCGCTGGAGCCGGTATGGCCGGGCGGTCAGTGGAGCGACAAGGGGCGTTTCATCACCGCCGGCAATGCCTCGCAGTTGTCCGACGGCGCGTCCGCCTCGGTGTTGATGAGCGCGAAAATGGCCGAGAAGCGTGGCCTGGAACCGCTGGGGATCTATCGCGGCATGGCCGTCGCCGGTTGCAACTCCGACGAGATGGGCATCGGCCCGGTCTACGCCATTCCCAAGCTGCTAAAGCGCCACGGCCTGACCATGGACCACATCGGCCTATGGGAGTTGAACGAAGCGTTCGCCTGTCAGGTGCTGTACTGCCGCGACACCCTGGGCATTCCCGCCGAGCGCCTGAACGTCAACGGCGGGGCGATTTCCATCGGTCATCCGTTTGGCATGTCCGGGGCGCGGATGGTTGGCCATGCGCTGATCGAAGGCCAGCGTCGCGGTTTGCGCTATGTGGTGGTGAGCATGTGCATCGGTGGCGGCATGGGCGCCGCCGCCCTGTTCGAGGTGGTCTGAATGATCAGCGCAGAGCAGATCCAGGCGACCATGGCACGTTATGTGGAGCTGGTGGATGCCGGCGACATCGAGGGCATCCTCGCGCTCTACGCCAAAGACGCCACCGTTGAGGACCCGGTCGGCCAGGCGCCGTTGCAGGGCATCGACGCCATCGCGCGCTTTTATCGTGAAGGCCTGGGGGCGATGAAGGTCTCGGCAACCCGGACCGGCCCGGTGCGCGCGACGCTCAACGGTTGCGGGGCGATGCCGTTCCGGGTCGACATGGAGTGGGGCGGGCAACCGTGCTCGCTGCATGTGATCGACGTGATGGAGTTCGATGCCGATGGCCAGGTCCGCTCGATGAAAGCCTACTGGAGTGAAGTTAACGTAACTGCGCGAGGTGATGCATGAACCTGGAACAGCGGATCGCCCGCCTGGAAGCGCTGGAGGACATCCGCCAGCTCAAGCATCGCTACCTCAATGCCTGCGACCTCAAGCAGGTCGAGGTGATTGCCGACTGCTTTGCCGACGGTGAAGTGCTGATCGATTACGGTCCGTTGGGGATCTTTCGTGAGCGCGACAGTTTTGTCGCGCTGTACCGCGAACTGGCCTGCCATGAGCGGGTGATCGACCTGCATCATGGCGCCAACCCGGAAATCGAGGTGCTGAACGAGGATCAGGCCCAGGGCCGTTGGGCCCTGTGGTATTTCAACCTGGATGGCGAGAGCGGGGCGACGCGGCAGTTAGGTGGATTCTATCAGGACCGTTACCAGCGTATCGCCGGCCAATGGAAGATCGTCGCCACCCGGTTTACCGCTCACTCGGAAGTGGTGCGTTCCTGAGGTGGCCCCTGTGGGAGCGAACCTGCTCGCGATGGCGGTGTGTCAGACGGCATTAATGTTGGATGTGCCGACCTCTTCGCGAGCAGGCTCGCTCCCACAGTTTTTTGTGGTGAGCCTGGCATTAGCGTACAACCCCATCCCCCTGTGGGAGCGAGCCTGCTCGCGAAGGCGGTGTGTCAGACGGCATTAATGTTGGATGTGCCGACCTCTTCGCGAGCAGGCTCGCTCCCACAGTTTTTTGTGGTGAGCCTGGCATTGGCGTACAGCCCCATCCCCCTGTGGGAGCGAGCCTGCTCGCGAAGACGGCGTGTCAGGCGACATCAATGTTGGATGTGCTCAATGTCATATCCGGATTCTGTGTCCGGCCGGTTTCGTAGTACGCCTTGAGGTTCTCGGCAATCTGCCTCACTACCTTGTTGAAGGCCTTGGCCAGCAACCACTCTGCCAACCTGCCACCGCGTAGGCTGTAACGCATTTGCAGGGTGATGCGGGTCGTGTCGCCCTCGGCTTGCAGGGCATAGCTGAAGCTGGCCTCGCGTAACGGAAAGGGCGAACCATTGCTGCCTTTGTGCAATAGCAGCACGAACCCCGTGCCTTCCTGCCACTGCATCACGCTTTCATCCAGGTACTGACCGCCCTTGCGCAACACACGGCGACTGGCGCCGACACCCTCCGTTGCGCCGGGATGAAACTGGCAGCCGGTCAGCCCCGGAACATAGTGCGGGGCGAGGCTCAGGTCGCGCAGTTTGGTCCAGGCGGCTTGTAGCGTGAGGTCGAGCGGGACGCTGTGGCTGGCGATTGCGGGCATGTCGGAACTCCTTTTGTTATTCGAATGCTTGAAAGATCGCAGCCTCGTTTCACTGTAGGAGCTGCCGCAGGCTGCGATCTTTTCAGGATTGTGCCGCGTCGAGAAACGCCGGTCGCTCGCCGGCACCGTGCACCGCAATGTCCGCGCCGCTGACATAACGGGCCAAAGACGACGCCAGGTACAGGCAGGTATCGCCAATGTCCTCCGGGGTCGCCAGACGTTGCAATGGAATGGTCGCCGCCACCCGGGCAATGCCCGCGTCGTCACCATAATGCATGGCCGCCTGCTCGGTGAGAATCAGCCCGGCGGTGACCGCATTGACCCGCACCTTCGGCGCCCATTCCACCGCCAGCGAGGTGGTCAGGTTCAGCAGACCGGCCTTGGCCGCGCCATAGGCGGCGGTGCCGGGGGAGGGGCGGGTGGCGCTGACGCTGCAGATGTTGATGATCGCACCGCCGTCGGCCTGGGCCTGCATCACCTGGTTGGCCTGCTGGCACAGGTTCAGTGGCGCAATCAGGTTCAAGCGAATGATCGCTTCGCTGAAACGGGGAGACGCGGTGGCCGCGTCGGCATTCGGTGAGCCGCCGGCGTTGTTGACCAGCACATCGAGGCGGCCGAAACGCTCGACGATCTGTGCGATCAAGCGCCCGGATTGTTCGACGTCTCGCAGGTCGCAGTGCACGAACAGCGCCTCGCGCCCGCCGCTGGCAGGTACGGATGGCGGGGCTTCGCGACCGCAGATCACCACCTCGGCGCCGCCGTCGAGAAAGCGCTGGCTGATGCCGCGCCCCACACCTTTGCCACCGCCGGTGACCAGTACCACTTTGCCGCGAAAGTCCATTGGATCAAGCATGGGAGTTCTCTTTTTGCCGCTCGGGAATGCCATCGATGCTAGGTCTGTGGTCCCCGTAATCCAACGTCCGATGAGACTAGGAACGGTGTCGCGTAAAACCTGATGCCCCACGGTGTCCTGGCGTTTTTCGCGAGCAGGCTCGCTCCTACAGGGGCGTAGTCCTGTCGGACGATGTTGCGCGCCCGGGCCGTCTGAATAATCCAGCTACAACAACAGGCCGGGAGGACACCTTATGGGCGCTTCAGCGCAAGGGCACTTCGTTACGCTGCCGGATGGTTTGCAGCTGCGCTATGTGGATATAAGCGGGAAGGATGGCGGCAACGGCGAGCCGGTGATCTTCATCCATGGCAGCGGACCGGGCGCCAGCGGTCACAGCAACTTCAAGCAGAACTACCCGGTGTTTGCCGAGGCCGGTTACCGGGTGATCGTGCCTGACCTGCCGGGCTACGGCGCCTCGGACAAGCCCGACACCCTGTACACCCTGGACTTCTTTGTCGCAGCCCTGAGCGGTTTGCTCGATGCCCTCGACATCCAGCGTTGTGTGCTGGTCGGTAACTCGTTGGGCGGCGCGATCGCGATCAAACTGGCCCTCGACCAACCGCAGCGTGTCAGCCGGCTGGTGCTGATGGCGCCCGGTGGCCTGATGGAAAAGGAACAGTATTACCTGCAGATGGAAGGCATCCAGAAAATGGGCGCGGCCTTCGCCAAGGGTGAGCTGAACGATGCGGCGGGCATGCGTCGTCTGCTGGCCCTGCAGCTGTTCGACGAAAGCCTGATCAGCGACGAGACGGTGAACGAGCGGGTGGCCGTGGTGCAACAGCAGCCGGTGTGCGTGCTGTCGACCATGCAGGTGCCGAACATGACGTCGCGCCTGGGGGAGTTGCGGTGCCCGATCCTCGGTTTCTGGGGCATGAACGACAAGTTCTGCCCGTCCTCCGGTGCCCGGACCATGCTCGAAAACTGTTCCAGAATCCGTTTCGTGATGCTCAGCGAGTGCGGGCATTGGGTTCAGGTCGAGCACCGTGACTATTTCAACAGCCAGTGCCTGGCGTTTCTTCAGGAGGCCCGCGGATGAGCGTGCAATTGCGCCGTGAGTTCGGCGAAGAGCTTTATCAGGCGCTGCTCAGCGGCTCCACCCTGGCGCCGCTGACCGAACGTTGGCCGTCGATCAGCATCGAAGACGCCTATCACATTTCCCTGTACGCCATTGAGCGTCGGGTCGCGGCCGGTGACCAGATCGTCGGCAAGAAGATCGGCGTGACCTCGGCGGCGGTGCAACAGATGCTCAACGTGCATCAACCGGATTTCGGTTTCATCACCCGGCAGATGTCGTTCGATGACGATGCGCAAATTTCCCTGTCCGCCAACAAACTGATCCAGCCCCGCGCCGAGGGCGAAATCGCCTTCAAGCTCAAGCACGACCTGGTCGGCCCGGGCATCACCGAGGCCGATGTACTGGCCGCCACCGAATACGTGATGCCGTGCTTCGAGATCGTCGACTCACGGATTCACGACTGGCGCATCCGCATCCAGGACACGGTCGCAGACAACGCTTCCTGCGGCGTGTTCGTGCTGGGCGACAGCCAGGTCGACCCCCGCGAGCTGGATCTGCCGAACTTGCGCATGCGTGTGTTCAAGAACGGTGAACCCCTGAGCGAAGGCCTGGGTTCGGCAGTGCAGGGCAATCCATTGACGGCGGTGGCCTGGCTGGCCAACACCCTGGGCGCGTTCGGCATTCCGTTCAAGGCCGGGGAAATCATCTTGTCCGGCTCTCTTGTGCCACTGGAACCGGCCCGAGCCGGCGACCGTTTTTCTCTGACCATCGATGGCCTGGGCAGTGCCCGGGTGTCTTTCTGCGCCTGACTTTTGGAGTTTGACCCCATGAGCAAAAAACTCAGAGCGGCCATTATCGGCCCGGGCAATATCGGCACCGATCTGCTGATGAAAATGTGTCGATCACAATGGATCGAGCCGGTATGGATGGTCGGCGTCGACCCCGAATCCGAAGGCCTGAAACGTGCCCGGGAAATGGGCATCAAAACCACCGCCGGAGGAGTCGACGGCTTGCTGCCGCACGTGCTCGACGATGATATTCGCATCGCTTTCGACGCCACCTCCGCCTACGTGCACGCGGAAAACAGCCGCAAGCTCAACGAGCTCGGGGTGATCATGATCGACCTCACGCCGGCGGCCATCGGCCCGTTCTGCGTGCCACCGGTCAACCTCAAGGAGCACGCGTCGAGCCTGGCGATGAACGTCAACATGGTCACCTGCGGTGGCCAGGCGACCATCCCGATGGTGGCGGCGGTGTCGCGGGTGCAGCCGGTGAGCTACGGCGAAATCGTTGCCACCGTGTCGTCCGGTTCGGTCGGCCCGGGCACCCGGCAGAACATCGACGAATTCACCCGCACCACGGCCGGTGCGGTGGAGAAGATCGGCGGTGCCCGACGCGGTAAAGCCATCATCGTCATCAACCCGGCCGAGCCGCCGTTGATGATGCGCGACACCATCCACTGCCTGACCGATGACGAGCCGAACCAGGATGCGATCCGCACCTCGGTGCTGGACATGGTTCGCGAGGTGCAGCGCTATGTGCCCGGCTACAAGTTGATCAACGGGCCGGTGTTCGACGGGCGCAAGGTGTCGATCTTCATCGAAGTCGAAGGCCTCGGCGATTTCCTGCCCAAGTCCGCCGGCAACCTCGACATCATGACCGCCGCCGGATTGCGCACGGCCGAGATGTTCGCCGAAGAAGCCCACAAGGGCACCCTGCAACTGCCCGTCCGTTGAGTGGAGAATTGCCATGAATTTGCAAGGTAAGAGCGTCCGTCTGCATGACATGAGCCTGCGCGACGGCATGCACGCCAAACAGCATCAGATCAGCATTGAACAAATGGTCTCGGTGGCCACCGGCCTCGATGCGGCCGGTGTGCCGCTGATCGAAATCACCCACGGCGATGGCCTGGGCGGTGCGTCGCTGAACTACGGCTTCCCGGCCCACAGCGACGAAGAGTACTTCGCTGCGGTGATCCCGCAGATGAAACAGGCCAAGGTTTCGGCCCTGTTGTTGCCGGGGATCGGCACCCTCGACCACCTGAAAATGGCCCATGAGCATGGGGTCTCGACCATTCGCGTCGCCACTCACTGCACCGAAGCGGACGTGTCCGGCCAGCACATCGGCATGTCGGCGAAGATGGGCCTGGACACCGTCGGCTTCCTGATGATGGCGCACATGGTCAGCCCGGAAAAACTGCTGGAGCAGGCGCGGCTGATGGAAAGCTATGGCGCGAACTGCATCTATTGCACCGACTCGGCCGGCTACATGCTGCCCGATGAAGTGACGCAAAAGATCGGTGCCCTGCGCGCCGGCCTGAACGCCGGGACCGAAGTCGGTTTCCACGGCCACCACAACATGGGCATGGCCATCGCCAACTCCCTGGCCGCCATCGAGGCCGGTGCAGCACGCATCGACGGGTCTGTTGCGGGCCTTGGCGCGGGTGCGGGCAATACGCCGCTGGAAGTGTTCGTCGCGGTGCTGGAGCGCATGGGTGTCAACAGCGGCGTGGATCTGTACAAAATCATGGACGTGGCCGAAGACCTGGTGGTGCCGATGATGGACCAGCCGATCCGCCTGGACCGCGATGCGCTGACCCTGGGTTACGCCGGGGTCTACAGCTCGTTCCTGCTGTTCGCCAAGCGCGCCGAGCAGAAGTACGGGATTGCGGCGCGGGAGCTGCTGGTGGAACTGGGCCGGCGCGGGACTGTGGGTGGTCAGGAAGACATGATCGAAGACCTGGCGTTGACCTTGTCGCGGGCCCGTGGGGTATTGCCAACCTGATCCTTGAAGCAACGAAAAAACCACCGATGATTCGGTGGTTTTTTTATGGCCGGTGAAATCTTGCGCTTAAGGCAACAGATTACGCACCAGTGGTGGATAGCAATTGATCGCCGCGCTCGCACAACTGAAATACGCCGTGGTCGGTCGATAGGCTTCGTTTTTGAACAGTTGGCACAGGCTGGTGGACGCGCCTGCACAGACGATGATGAATAGAGCACAAGTGGATTTGCGCATGATGAGTCTCGACACGGTTTTATTGTTGTAGAGACAGGTTATGGCGGCGACTCGCGAGCGGCTTCGTCCGAATGGACTAGTTGATGGCTTGAGAGCTCCGCAACCCCTGTGGGAGCGAGCCTGCTCGCGAAAGCGGTGTATCAGGCGACATGGATGTTAAATGTGCCGGCCCCTTCGCGAGCAGGCTCGCTCCCACAGGTTACTTGGCGTTTCCGGGATTTTCGTCTGGCTGCAATCCCCTGTGGGAGCGGGCTTGCTCGCGAAAGCGGTGTATCAGGCGACGTGGATGTTGAATGTGCCGGCCCCTTCGCGAGCAGGCTCGCTCCCACAGGTTACTTTGCGTTTCCGGGATTTTCGTCTGGCTGCAATCCCCTGTGGGAGCGGGCTTGCTCGGGTAGAAACCGGAGACATCCTTTACGTTTTAAACCGGAGACATCGTTTACAGGTATGAAATACGGTCAGGAGGTGCCTGACCATGCCCTGGAATCGAGAG
>NZ_JAHUWF010000021.1:0-24563 GCF_019219205.1 Pseudomonas sp. PDM27
AACACCTCTTTTTCAACTTCCTTTCGGCTTCGATGACCTGAAGCAACCTGCTGCCGAAAACTGCGTAACTCTTTGTTTATCAAGGAGTTTTCCGTTTCGACTGCGCCGGAAGTGGGGCGAATTATAGGCATCTATAATCCGCCGTCAAGCATTAATTTGGTTTTTCTACCCCACCCTTTCCTTCTATATAGGCGAACTACCCGATCTGAAAAGGACGACAGTCAACTTCAACACAAAGACGATGACCACCGCCCACCCCACTACAACAAAGCCCGCAAACACACGACGCAGCCCAATAAAGCAACGACAACGCATGGACAATATCGGCGCTCCGTCCGCCGGACAGCTGCAATGCAGACCAAAAAAGGCAGAGCTCATGAAACGCTTGCGGGCAATCGATGGGGATTCGTTATAAGCGCGACTGTATTCTCCAACTCATTAGCTTTTTGGTAACACAGAGCCGCCCATAGACTTCATTTGCTCACGTACTACGTCCAGTTTTCCATTTTCTTGCTTACATTGTTTTTCCAACTCGGCTGCGATTTTTTTATAACCATCAATGAACGCGTTTTTTGGATCCTCCAGGATCGAGCGACCTTTCATATTGTCGAGTGCGGGGTGCGAAAACCAACCAGAGAAAGACTGAATGTCCGCCACCACATTGGTCGAGCCGAAAGATCCATTGTTGCTGATAAGCTCAAATATCGCGTGATCCCTCTCCTCGTCCGACAGACTGCCGGAGTAGGCTTTACTTAGTGGATTATTGGGCTTATCTTCCCAAATCTTTGGCGTAGACGGGGTGAACGGAGGGAATTCCTCAAAAACCTCTATGGTGCTAGTCAACTTACTGCACAGGGCAAGCCCAGCTTCATTCAGCTTCCCATCTCCAAAGAATGTTTTCCCAAAACCTTCAGGGTTCGCTTTTGCGCACTCTAATAGCAAGTCGTACACAGCGGGAGCGTTCTTGCGAATGACCTCGTCAGTTGGGCGGGCTAGTCCGGCCAGGTTATTGCGCTGAGTATCACAAATGGCCAAGGTATATCCCATGGCTATAAGATCTGCGCTTGCTTCGCCCCGCTGTGCAGGCAGACCGTTACCGCGCAACATACCCTCGATGGTCGTTCCAAGCCCGTACTTGTCACGGCCACCAACATTGGGCAGGAAACTAAAAGCTGTGCCCGCGGGAATAGTTGCCCCAGCGACTTTGAGCAGGGCTTCCTGTCCAGCCTCATCGACTCCCGCCGCTTCGGCCAAAGCACCCAGCGCAGCAGCGGTAGCGATCTCATTCAGCCCCCAGTGCTCGAGGTTGCCGACCCCCATGAGCCCGTCTTTGATCTGCACGTGATCATGGGCATAGGCGAGCACCCCGGCCAGGTCCTGAAGGGGGTGATCCTTAAAGAAGTGTCGAACATCGCTCTGCATTTCCCGGGCATGCCCCATCCTGCCGCTTTCGTGCGTGGCCTTGTGATAGGGCAACTCAAGCATGTTCAAGGCATTGTCTAGCTTGGTTTTACCCTGGCTATCCACATCACTATTAAAGTAAGTGTTTATCTGGTTCGCTGCTTCCTGCGCCTTCGAGAGATCGTCCCTGGTCAGGCTGCCCAAAAGATTGTCAGTCAGGCTTCTGACGACTTCAAACTTGGCCGTATTTCCTGCAGGGACCTCACCTGCCATCGCCAGCAAAGTTTTCACATTAGTGACCATGGTTTGCGCTGCCTTACTTGAGTCGGGGCATGCATTGCAGATATTTTGGAATATGTCTGCAAAGATATCACCCGACAACATTGCGTCGAAGATCTTGAGCGCGTCATAAACGGAGGGTGAGACTGTCGGAGGCTGCTTTACACCAGCTGCTTCCGAGCTCCCGACCGCTACTTGCGTTGATAGTGCTTGAGACGTTCCAACAAACATGTTTTTTTCTGCTCAGGACGCTAAAAATGGAGCAGAAAAGGTACTGACCGTATTCGGAGCCGACTTTCAAAAAGCGCTCATCCTCTCCCCCTAGATCATCGCTGTCGATGAGTACGAGGCTGAGCTGCCGGTGGATAGCTGCGCTCGATTGACCGAGGCACGAGCCAGACTCAACCCCGCCAGATCCAGTGATCTACGAAGTTCGTATGATGCACAGAGACGTCTCGTCTTTATTGCTATCGCTACGCAAAAGGACCTGTAGCCGAGCAGGATTTTTTAAAGGCTGGCAGAATTGTGCCCTTGTCTGTCTTCGCAGCGCTCGTCGAGCCAGGAAATCCCCATGAAAATGAAAACCGCCCTCTTGATCGTCAACCCGTGCGATGACGAAGAAGACGACATGGCCATGCTTTGCTGCCACAGCGAACAGGGCGAAATGTTCCTGATGAGCCGCTACCCGGATGAAGACGAACTGGAAATCACCCTCGACGGCGAACCCTCGACCCTGGAGGGCGTGAAAGTCACCCTTAGCCCTTCCCTGCTGAAGATTGAAATTGCGGCTGCAGATGCTGATGCGTTGAATGGGGATGATGTGCTGGAAATTACCTTCGATGCCGACATGACGGATATGGCTGAAGTGGAAGAGACCCTGCAGAACATTCTCAAGGGTACTGGCACCTATATCAGCCAGATTTGATGGTGTCTGGGCGGGCGCTTTCGCGAGCAAGCCCGCTCCCACAGGGTCTTGATGTGTTACGCAGATCGCAAGCCAACCACCGATACTGTGGGAGCGGGCTTGCTCGCGAAGAGGTCCGAAAGAACACCACCAGCCTGCAATCTGTAGAAAGTTCCTACAACGATTGCCGACCATTTCCTGCACTTTGCACAAAATGCCGTTAGTCGCCGCCCCCCGCGATGGATTAAAGTAACGCCCCCAGCCCTGGCGCATTTTCGAACGTCTACGGCCACCCTTTTGCAGGAACAGTCATCGATGGAACATCGTGAAGCGCTGCTCGCGCTGCGAACCTTTCTTTCAACGCAGATTCTCGGCCAGGAAAAACTCATCGAGCGCTTGCTCATCGCCCTGCTCGCCGACGGCCACATGCTGGTCGAAGGCGCCCCTGGCCTGGCCAAGACCAAGGCCATCAAAGAACTCGCCGAAGGCATCGAGGCCCAGTTCCACCGCATCCAGTTCACCCCCGACCTGTTGCCGGCCGACATTACCGGTACGGAAATCTACCGCCCGGAAACCGGCAGCTTCGTGTTCCAGCAAGGTCCGATCTTCCACAACCTGGTACTGGCGGACGAAATCAACCGCGCCCCGGCCAAGGTTCAGTCGGCCTTGCTCGAAGCCATGGGCGAGCGGCAAGTCAGTGTCGGGCGCAGCACCTATGAGCTGTCGCCGCTGTTCCTGGTGATGGCCACGCAAAACCCCATCGAGCAGGAAGGTACCTATCCGCTGCCGGAAGCCCAACTTGACCGGTTCCTGATGCACGTCAAAATCGGCTTTCCCGATGCCACTGTTGAGCGCCGGATTCTGCAGCAAGCCCGTGGAGAAGCCCTGAACGGCGAAGCGAAGCCTGAGCGTCGGGTTACTCAACAGACGATTTTTGTCGCACGCAAGGAAATCCTCGGCTTGTACATGGCCGACGCCGTGGAGGAATACCTGGTGCAGCTGGTCATGGCCACCCGCATCCCGGCCAAGTTCGACCCGGAGATGGCCGAGTGGATCGCCTATGGCGCCAGCCCGCGCGGCTCGATTGCCCTGGACCGCTGCGCCCGTGCCCACGCCTGGCTGGCCGGCCGCGACTTCGTCAGCCCCGAAGACATCCAGGCCGTGCTGTTCGACGTATTGCGCCATCGCATCATTCTTTCCTTTGAAGCCGAAGCCGCCGGCATCGATCAGGACCGGGTGGTCCAGCGGATTCTCGACGTCGTAGCCGTCGCTTGACCCCGATGAACGCCAGCCTGCCGCCCGAGCCGGGCATCCGTGTCAGCCTCGCCGACCTGATCGAGATGCGCCATCGCGTGCGTGAAGTGCAATTGTTTTCCACGCCGAGCCAGCGCAGCCCGCTGATCGGCCTGCACCACTCCAAACTGCGCGGACGTGGCGTCGACTTCGATCAGGTGCGGGTCTATCAGGCCGGCGACGATGTGCGCACCATTGACTGGCGCGTGACTGCCCGTACCCAGGAACCCCACACCAAGCTGTTTCACGAAGAGCGTGAGCGACCGATCTTCATCATGGTCGAACAAAGCCGCCGGCTGTTTTTCGGCTCGGGCCTGATGTTCAAGTCGGTGCTCGCCGCCCAGGCCGCGAGCCTGATCGGCTGGGCCGCCCTGGGGCACAACGACCGGGTCGGCGGGCTGGTGTATGGCGACAACGAGCACTACGAAATCAAGCCCCGGCGCAGCAAGCAAAGCCTGCTGCAATTGCTCAACCGGCTGGTGCGGGTCAATCAGTCGCTCAACAGCGAAAGCGAGCCGGACCGCGACGCCTTTGGCATTGCCCTGCGCCGCGCCCGGGAGGTGTCACGTCCGGGCAGCCTGGTGATCGTGATCTGCGACGAACGCGCCCTTTCGGACAGCGCCGAGCAACAGCTGAGCCTGTTATCGCGCCACTGCGACCTGTTGCTGCTGCCGTTGTCCGATCCGCTGGACCATGCCCTGCCCGCCGCCGGCCTGTTACGTTTCGCCGAACGCGGCGCGCAACTGGAACTCGATACGCTGAATTTCGACCTGCGCCAGACTTACCGGGCCCAGGCCGAAGCACGTATCGCCCGCTGGGAACTGCTCGCGCAGAAACTGCGGGTGCTGCTGATGCCGTTGAGCACTCAGAGCGAGATGGTCGAGCAACTGCGCGAATACCTGAACCCGCAGAAACCGGGGAAAGGCCGATGAGCAGCCTTGATCAACTGCAACCGCTGATATCCCCGCCACCGGTGGAATTCTGGCCTCCGGCACCGGGTTGGTGGCTGCTGCTTCTCGTGGTGCCGCTGATCGGTTTGGGCCTGTGGAAGCTGCGTCGCTTCATTGCGCACAAACGCCCCGTGGTACGTGCCGAACAGCCGCTCGACCCGGTACGCCTTGCGGCCCTGGCCGAGCTGGCACTGATGCCCAAGCCTTACGACGGTGCGCCGGCCGGTGCCTGGCTGCAGCAACTCAACGGCCTGCTCAAGCGCCTGTGCCGCAACCACTATCCCTACAGCCAGAGCCACACCCTCAACGGCCGCAAATGGCTGGCGTTCCTCGACAATCGCTGCCCGGCGGCCGGCCTGACCCGCTGGATGGTGCTCGTGGAAGGCGCCTACAAACCCGAATGCAAACTCGACGACAAGGCCATTGCCGGCCTGACCCAAGCCGTCGATACGTGGATTCGCAAACATGTTTGAATTCGCCTGGCCGTGGATTTTTGCCCTTGCGCCGCTGCCGTGGCTGATGCGCATCCTATTGCCGGTGGCCGACAGTGGTGAACCGGCCCTCAAGGTCAGCTTCCTCAGCGACCTGGAAGGCCTCGCCGGGCGACGCGCCCGGGCCAACCTGCCCGCCTGGCGCCAGCAGGCCCCGTTCATCCTGCTATGGCTGTTGCTGCTGGTCGCGGCGGCGCGCCCGCAATGGCTCGGCGAACCCCTGCCAATTGCCGCCAGCGGCCGTGACCTGCTGGTGGCAGTGGACGTTTCCGGGTCCATGGATTTCCCTGACATGCAATGGCAGGACGAAGACATCAGTCGCCTGTCACTGGTCCAGCATCTGCTCGGCGACTTTCTCGAAAGCCGCGAAGGTGACCGGGTCGGGCTGATCCTGTTCGGCAGCCAGGCCTACCTGCAGGCGCCGCTGACCTTCGACCGCCACACCGTGCGCGTCTGGCTCGATGAGGCGCGCATCGGCATCGCCGGGAAAAATACCGCCATCGGCGATGCCATCGGCTTGGCCCTCAAGCGCCTGCGTTTGCGCCCGGCCACCAGCCGCGTGCTGATCCTGGTGACCGATGGCGCCAACAATGGCGGTGAAATCGCCCCACTCACCGCTGCGCGACTCGCCGCCAAGGAAGGCGTGAAAATCTACCCGATCGGCATCGGCGCCGATCCGGAGCAAAGTGGCACGGTCGGTTTTCTCGGCGTCAATCCGAGCCTGGACCTGGACGAGCCGTCCCTCAAGGCCATCGCCGAGGCCACGGGTGGCCAGTATTTCCGTGCTCGCGACGGCAAAGAGCTGCAGGCGATCAAGGACACCCTGGACCAACTGGAGCCCGTGGCCCAGCAACCCACCCAGGCCCGCCCGACTCAAGCGCTGTACCACTGGCCACTGGCCCTGGCGCTGTGGTTGAGCATGCTGCTGGTGGCCCCCGTGCTCTGGCCGGACAACCCCTTGCAACGCCTGTTTACCAAGGATCTGTTCTTGCAAACCCAACTGCTGCCTGACTGGCGCCAGCGTCTCAAACGCCTGCGCCTGCGGAGGCGTCGATGAGTGCGCTGTGGCCGTACTGGTTCCGCCCCTGGTGGCTGCTGTTGCTGCCGGTGCTTGGCTGGTTGCTCTGGCAACTCTGGCACCGCAAGAAGCGCGCCGGGCGCTGGCAAATGATTCTGCCACCGGCCTTTCACGCGGCACTGCTCAGTGGCGGCAGTGGCCGTGACAGTAAACTGCCCTGGATCGCCCTCGGTCTGGCATGGCTGTTGACCGTGCTCGCCCTGCTCGGTCCGGGCTGGCAGCGTGTCGAACAGACCAGTCAAAAGCCCGCCGACCCGCTGGTGGTGGTGCTCGAGCTAACCCCGGAAATGCTCGCCACCGACGTCATGCCCAACCGCCTCGAACAGGCGCGACGCAAGCTGTTCGATCTGCTGCAGATTCGCAGCGACGCGCAAACCGCCATCGTCGTCTACGCCGGCAGTGCCCACACGCTGGTACCGCTGTCGGATGATCTGTCCACCAGCCGCAACCTGCTGGACGCACTGAAACCGTCGTTGATGCCAGAGGCCGGGCATCGCGCCGATCTGGCAGTGATCAAGGCCCTGGCGCTGCTCGAACAAGCGGCGCTGGGCGACGGCCGGATCCTGCTGATCGGTTCGTCCTTGACCGAACAGGAACGGCTGGGCATCCGTCACGCGCTCAACAGCAAATCGACCCAATTTCTGATGCTTGGCATCGGCACCGCCGAAGGCTCGCCCATCACCCAGGAGGACGGCAGTTTCCTCAAGGATGAACAAGGGGCCATTCTCGTGCCGCGCCTGGACGAGCCGGCCTTGAAAGGTTTTGCCAGCGACCTGGATGGACGCTTCCGCCAGGCACGCCTGGACGACAGCGACCTGCACGCCCTTGGCCTGTTCGACGGGCCACGCAACCTGCGCAACGACGGTCAGACCCTGCGCCTGGACACCTGGGCCGATCAAGGTTACTGGCTGTTGCTACCGCTCCTGTTGCTGGCGGCCTGCGCGGGACGTCGTGGCTGGCTGCTGTGCCTGCCGCTGTTATTGGCGCTGCCTCAACCGAGCTACGCCTTCGACCTCGTCGACCTGTGGTTGCGTCCGGATCAACAAGGTGTGCACCTGCTCAAACAAAAGCGCCCGGCCGAAGCCGCCCGGCGTTTCGAAGACCACCAGTGGCAAGGCGTGGCGCTCTATGAGGCCGGAAACTATGCTGGCGCAGCCGAGCGGTTCGCAGAAGGCAACAATGCCCACGCCCACTACAATCGAGGCAATGCCCTGGCCAAAAGCGGTGAGCTGGAGGCAGCACTGGACGCGTACGAACAGGCACTGGAACGTCAACCGGATTTGCGCCCGGCGCTGACCAACAAGGCGCTGGTGGAAGAGCTGCTCAAGCAGAAAAACAGCCCGCCCGCCCCGGAACCGGACCCTTCCGCCGGCGATGAACCCCAGGCCATGCAACAACAGACTCCACCCGGCGTCTCATCGCAGTCTTCGGACAGCGGCGAGCTGCAGGCGCAAGAACCGCCGGCCGACTCCAGGGCCGCGCAACCGCCGGTGTCGCCACCCAGGCCGGGTGCCAATGAAGTGCCCGGCAGCGAGTTGGGTGACGAGCAACACACCACGCCGCCCTTGCGCCCTGCCACCGACAGTATCGAAGGTGAACAGCGTCAGGCGCTGGAGCAGTGGTTGCGGCAGATCCCGGACGACCCCGGTGAGCTGCTGCGGCGAAAATTCTGGTACGAACAGCAACAACATCAGGATCAGGAAAAAACTCGATGACCCGCTTCACCGTTTTATTGCTCGCGCTGTTGCATGGCCTGTTGTTCTGCACTGTCCAGGCGCAGGCTGCAGAGCTGGCCGCCAGTGTGGACCGCAGTCGCCTGAGCTCAGGCGAGACGGTCGAGCTGACCCTGGAATCCACCGACGTGACACAGTTCGGCAAACCCGACCTGACACCGCTGGAGCCGTTGTTCGAAGTGCGCGGCACCCGCCAGGTCAACCAGTTGAACACCCTCAGCGGTGAAAACCAGGCCGCCACGCGCTGGATCATCACCCTCCTGCCGCGGCAAAACGGCAGCGTCGTGATTCCGCCCCTGCAACTGGGCGAACTGCAGAGCCAGCCGATCACCCTGCAAGTAGTCGAGAGCGAAACACCGGACAACCCGAACAAACGCACCCCGGTGTTCATCGATGCCAGCCTCGATCAAACCAGCGTGTACGTTCAGGCCCAGGCAGTCCTGACCCTGCGCATCTACCACTCGGTGTCGCTGTACGACGACAGCAGCCTGCCACCCTTGCAGATACCTGATGCACGCATCGAACAACTGGGCGAATCACGCACCTACGAAAAAGACATCGATGGCCTGCGCCACGGTGTGATCGAAATGCGCTACGCGATCTACCCGCAACACAGTGGCGAACTGATCATTCCGGCACAGGTCTTCAACGCGGCGCTGGTCGACGCACAACCGGTACAGGACAGCACCGCCCAGGGGCCGAAATCCGGCAAGCTGATGCGCGTCACCTCGGCCGAACTGCTGTTGACGGTCAAGGCCAAACCCATCACCTGGCCGGCCGATGCTCCCTGGCTGCCTGCGCGCAGCCTGACCCTGAGCGAAAGCTGGAACCCGGAGCCGGACCACGCCCAGGTCGGCGATTCACTGACCCGCAGCCTGACGGTGACAGCCGAGGGCTTGTCCAGCACCCAACTGCCACCGCTGCCCGGCACCGATGTCGGCGGGCTGCGCCGCTACCCGGATCAACCGGTGCTCGGCAACCAGAACAGCGAACGCGGCCTGGTCGGCAGCCGTGAAGACCGCGAGGCCCTGGTGCCGACACGGACCGGCGCCATCGAGCTGCCCACTGTCGACGTGGTCTGGTGGAACACTTTCGAAGACCATCTGGAACACAGCAGCCTGCCTGCCCGCACGCTGCACGTGGCGGCCAACCCGAGCCTGGTGGTCGACACCCCGGCCGGCACGTCTGCGGTCGAAGCCGGCGCCGACAGCGAAGCCCTGTGGCGCTGGAAGCTCAGCACCTTGTTCCTGGCCTGCACCACCCTGCTCGGCTTCGGCCTCTGGTGGCGTGGCCGCTGGCAACCGGCGGTGGCGCGCACAGCCCAAACCGGCCCGAGCCCGCGCACCGTACTCGACGACCTCAAGCGCGCCTGCCTGGCCAATGACTCCCACGCCACCCGCCAGGCCCTCGACGCCTGGGCCCGGCAACAACCGGAAACCCTGGCCGACATGGCCGCCCGCTTCGTGCCACTGTCCAACGCCCTCGACGGCTTGAACGGCGCGCTCTACAGCGAAACCGGCCAGTACTGGCAAGGCGACGAGCTGTGGCGGGCGATCAAGGCGATCCCGATGGCCGAACGGGTGCAGGATGTGGTTGGCGACAGTGGGTTGCCGCCGCTTTACCCCAAATAACTCGCCCTTGAGACAAAGAGCACAACCTGTGGGAGCGAGCTTGCTCGCGAATGCGGTGCGTCAGACACATCATTGTTGAATGGGCTAACGCTTTCGCGAGCAAGCTCGCTCCCACAGTTAATCGGGTATTGCCTTAAGATCGGGGCTGCCACAGGTTGAGTGCCTGACCACCTTGGGAGTGTTTCCCAGTAAACTCTCCCCCCTTTCGCCGCCTTCATTTTTCACGCGGCCATCACCTATTTTTTTGTACCGGAGTCCGCCTTGCGCTTGTTTCACACCTCCGACTGGCACCTGGGGCAAAACCTGCACGGCCAGGATCGCGATTTCGAACATGGCTGTTTTCTTGACTGGCTGTTGCGCCAGCTGAAGCTGGATCAGCCGGATGTGCTGTTGATCGCCGGCGATATCTTCGACACGGTCAACCCGCCGGTCAAAGCCCAGGAGCGTCTCTACGACTTCATCGTCAGCGCCCACGAGCAGCAGCCGTCGCTGACCATCGTGATGATTGCCGGCAACCACGATTCCGGCTCACGGATCGAACTGCCGGCCCCCTTGATGCGCCGCTTGCGCACCCATGCGCTTGGCCGTGTGCTGTGGCTCGACGACGGTCAACTGGATGCCGAACGCCTGCTGCTGCCCCTGCCGGATGCCAGTGGTGAAGTCGCCGCCTGGTGCCTGGCGCTGCCGTTCCTGCGCCCGGCGGAAGTCACCGGCGCGCATTTGGGCGACAACTACCTGCGCGGGATCGGTCAGGTGCACGAGTGGCTGATCGAAGCGGCCAACGCCAGGCGCACGCCAGGCCAGGCGCTGATCGCCATCAGCCACGCACACATGGCGGGCGGCTCGGTGTCGGAAGACTCCGAGCGCAGCCTGATCATCGGCAATGCCGAAGCCCTGCCCGCCAGTCTGTTCGGGCCGAGCATCAGCTACGTTGCCCTGGGCCACCTGCACAAACCGCAGAAGGTCAACGGCGAGGAGCGCATTCGCTACAGCGGCTCGCCGATTCCGCTGTCGTTCTCCGAGATCAGCTATCAGCACCAGATTCTCGACATCAATCTCGACGGCGAAACCCTGGTCAGCGTCGAGCCGAAACTGATCCCTCGCGCGGTCAACCTGCAACGCATCGGTCCGGCGCCATTGAGCGAGATCCTGTTGCAGCTGGCGGACCTGCCGGACATCGACCTGTTGGCCGACATCCAGCGCCAACCCTGGCTGGAGGTGCGGGTGCGCCTCGATGAACCGCAGCCCGACCTGCGCAATCAAGTGGAAACCGCCCTGCAAGGCAAGGCCGTGCGCCTGGTGCGCATCGCCGCCGAGTACGCCGGCAATGGCGGCCGTGACGGTGCCGATGAGGGCAGCACGCTGATCGAACTGGACCAGCTCACGCCCCAGGAGCTGTTCAGCCGCGCCTGGCAGGACAACTACGGCAGCGAGGTCGACGAGCAAACCCTCAAGGACTTTGCCGAGCTGTTGCAGGACGTGCAGATGGAGAGCGAACAGCCATGAAGATTCTCGCGATCCGCCTGAAAAACCTCGCCTCCCTGGCCGGGCCGTTTGAAATCGACTTCACCGCCGAACCCCTGGCCAGTGCCGGACTGTTCGCCATCACCGGCCCCACCGGTGCCGGTAAAAGCACGCTGCTCGATGCTTTGTGCCTGGCACTGTTTGGTGCCGTACCACGCCTGAACAACACCGGCCGCGACGCCAAGGTGCCGGACGCCGATGGCGAGATCGGCACTGGCGACCCGCGCACCCTGCTGCGTCGCGGCACCGGCGAAGGCTATGCGGAAGTGGATTTCGTCGGAGTCGACGGCCGCCGTTACCGTGCCCGCTGGGAAGCCAATCGCGCCCGGGACAAAGCCGCCGGCAAACTGCAGGCCAGCCGCCAGAGCTTGCGTGACATCGATCAGGACCAGTTGCTGGCCAGCCAGAAAGGCGAATACAAGGCTCAGCTCGAAGCCGCGCTGGGGCTGAACTTCGAACAGTTCACCCGTGCCGTGCTGCTGGCGCAAAGCGAGTTCAGCGCGTTCCTCAAGGCCGACGACAACGACCGCAGCGAACTGCTGGAGAAACTCACCGACACCGCGCTCTACACCCGTCTCGGTCGTCGCGCCTTCGACAAGACCAAGGAGGCTCGCGAGGTTCACAAGTTGCTTCAGGATCAGGCCAGCGGAGTGACGCCGCTGGCGCCGCAGGCCCGTGCGGAACTGGATGAGCGCTTCAATGCCGCGCAGCAACAGCAGAAGTTGCAGCAGGCACAACTCAAACAGCTTGAGCAGCAGCACACCTGGCTCAAGGAGCTACGTCGGTTGCAGGACACTCAACTCGCAGCGACCGAGCAACTTCACAGTGCCCAACAGCACTGGGAAGGTTTGGCCGGCGAACGCTTGAAGCTGACACGGCTGGAACAACTCGGCCCGCAACGGCACCAGTTCGCGCGCAAAACTGAACTCGAAGCACTGCTGACGCCACTGGCCGCACAGGTTGCTGTCCATACCCGGCAGCAGCACGAGCTGACTGAACGCCAGACGGTGCTGGAGCAAAACCTCTCTGCCACGCAAATCGCCCTGAGCGAAGCCCAACAACGACAAACCGACAGTGCTCCGCTACTGCGTCAGGCCTTCGAGGAGCAAAGCACCCTCGCCCGCCTGGCCAGGGACACCGCCCTCAGCGCCGACGCGAAGCACAACGCGGAACAAGCCTGCGCCCAAGGCCAAAGCGCCATTCAAGCCTTGCTGGAAAAGCAGAACCAGGTCGCCGAACGTTTGCAACGCATCGCCACCGAGCTTGAGCAAAGCGGCCATCTGGCACCGCTCAGCGACGCGTGGAATGCCTATCGGGATCGCCTGCAACAGTTGATGTTGGTCGGCAACCGCTTGAACAAAGGCCAGGTCGAGCTGGCGACCCTCGAACAAACCGCCACTCGCTGCGGCGAAGAACTCGCCTTGCAAAGGCAGCAACTTGAAGTGCTGTTCAAGGAGGCCGGCGCGGAGCCGGACGCCGTGGCCGAGCAGATCGGCATCCTCGGCAACCTGTTGCAGGACAACCGTAAACAGCTGCGCGCCATCGAAGACCTGACGCGGTTGTGGGCCAGCCAGCAGGAACTGGACAAGCGCGGCGCCGAACTGCAACAACGTCAGCTCGCCGCGCAACAGGAACGTGAGCGCCTGACTCAGGACGGGGTGAAAACCAAAGCCGAACTGACGGTCGCCGAACAAACCCTCAACGTCACCCGGGAACTGCTGGAACGCCAACGCCTGGCCCGCAGTGCGAGTGTCGAAGAGTTGCGCACACAGTTGCAGGACGACCAGCCGTGCCCGGTCTGCGGCAGTCACGAGCATCCTTACCATCAGCCCGAAGCGCTGCTGCAGAGTCTCGGTCGCCACGATGAAAACGAACAGGCCCGCGCGCAGCAAGCGGTCGACCAGCTCAAGGAAAAGCTCACCGAATTGCGCGCCGAAGTGGTGGGCGTCATCGCCCGGCAAAAGGAGCTGCTGCAACAACAGGAACAACTGGACGCCCAACAACAAGCGTTGGCACCGAGCCTCGACGCTCACCCACTGGCCCCACAACTTCTGGACCAGGACGCCGAAAAGCGCGACGCCTGGCTGACCCGGCAAAACGATCAGTTGAACCAGAGCATCACTCAGGACGAACAACGTCAGCGCGCCCTGCTCACCCTGCAGCAGGATGCCGCGCGCTTGACCCAGCAATTGCGCCACGCCGAAACCGCGCATCAACAAGCGGCCCAGCACCTGAGCAACCAGCAGCGCGAACTGGGCAGCGACCGTCAACGGCTCGACGAGGAACTCGCCGCATTCGGCAGCCTTCTGCCAGCCGAAACCCTCGAAGCGCTACGGGTGGAGCCTGCTGCGACGTTCATGCAGCTGGATCGGCAGATCGCCGAACGCCTCACACAGCTCGATCAGCAGAAAGAAGAACTTGCCGAGCAGCAACAGCGTCAACAGACGCTTGAGAAAGAACAGGATCGCCAACAAACCCGCGTGCAACAACTGCAAATCACCGAGCAGCAATTCAGTGCACTGGCCGAACAGCAAACGGCTTGCCAGCACCGACTTGCCCAATTGCTGGGCGAGCACAGCAGCGCCGAGCAGTGGCAGCAAGGGCTGGAAAACGCCGTAGAGCAAGCACGCAGTGCCCAGGCAACAACGGCGCAGGAGCTGCAGCACGTACGTACGCAACGGGTGCAGATCGCCGCCGAACTCAAGGCGCAGCAGGAGCGTTTGCAAGCGCTGGAAAACGAAGATCGCGATCTCACCGACAAAATCGCCGACTGGCGCGGCCGACATCCCGAGTTGGATGACGGTGGCCTCGAAGATCTGCTGAGGGTCGACGACACGCAGGTCAGCGAACTGCGCCAACGCCTGCAACACAACGAAAAAGCCATCGAGCAGGCCAAGGTGCTGCTGCAGGAGCGTGATCAGCGCTTGCTCGACCATCAAGCCCAGCACAACGGCCACCTCGATGCCGAGCAACTCGCCACGGCCCTCACCGACCTGCAACAACAGTTCGCCGTCAGCGAGCAGCACTGCGCCGAACTGCGCGCCGAGCAGGTCGAGGACCAGCGCCGGCAGAACGCCAATCAGGCCCTGGCCCAACAGATTGCCGACGCCTACAACGAGTATCAACGCTGGGCACGCCTGAATGCGTTGATCGGCTCCGCCACCGGCGACACCTTCCGCAAGATCGCCCAGGCCTACAACCTCGACCTGCTGGTGCATCACGCCAACGTGCAATTGCGCCAACTGGTGCGCCGTTATCGCCTCAAGCGCGGCGGCAGCATGCTCGGCTTGCTGGTGATGGACACCGAAATGGGCGACGAACTGCGCTCGGTGCATTCGTTGTCCGGTGGCGAGACCTTCCTGGTATCGCTGGCACTGGCCCTCGGCCTGGCCTCGATGGCATCGAGCACGCTGAAAATCGAGTCGCTGTTCATCGACGAAGGCTTCGGCAGCCTCGATCCGGAATCCCTGCAACTGGCCATGGACGCCCTCGACGGCTTGCAGGCCCAGGGCCGCAAGGTCGCGGTGATTTCCCACGTACAGGAAATGCATGAGCGGATTCCGGTGCAGATCCAGGTCCGCCGCCAGGGCAACGGCCTGAGCACCCTGGAGGTGAAATGAACAGGCTGTATTCCTTCCGCCGCTGCCCGTACGCCATGCGCGCACGCATGGCCCTGCGTTATTCGGCAGTGGCCGTGGACATCGTCGAAGTCAGCCTGAAGGCCAAGCCCGCCGAGATGCTCGCGCTGTCGGGCAAAGGCACGGTGCCGGTGCTGAGCGCGGATGGCCGGGTGATCGACGAAAGCCTCGACATCATGCGCTGGGCGCTGGCACAGAACGATCCGCAAGACTGGTTGCTCAAGGATGATCCTGACGCAGCGGCGCAAATCGCCAGCCTGATCGAACAGAACGATCAGGTGTTCAAGGTGCACTTGAATCGCTACAAGTACGCCGAGCGTTATCCCGAGCAGCCGATGGAGGCGTATCGCGCCGAAGGCGAGGTGTTTTTGCAAAGGCTGGATGAGTTGCTGGAGGGGCGCGACTATTTGCTGGCCGACCATCCGAGCCTGGCCGACGTGGCGCTGATGCCCTTCGTGCGCCAATTCGCCCACGTCGACCGTGAATGGTTTGCGCAGACGCCGTATCGGCGGCTGCAGGACTGGTTGCAGCGGTTTCTGGAGTCGGAGTTGTTTACCGGTGTGATGCGCAAGTAAGCACACCGACACTGTGGTGAGGGAGCTTGCTCCCTCACCACAAAGGATTCAGTGACCAGCAGGGCTCAAGCCAACACCCCACACATCCCGATCGCCGAGCAATCGACCTGGAACGGCCCGAATACCACCCCTTCGCTCCTGATCGGCGGATTGCCGGCCAGCATGCCCTGCGCATTGGCATTTTCGATGTTGCGGGCGATGTTGTGATTGGCTTCGATGGCGCGCGCCACCGAGCCCGCCGAGCCCTGTCCGATCCCCAACAGGGAGGATCCGTTGGTCATGAACGCCAGGAAGGCGATCACCCAGAGTCTGTGCCCTTTCATGCGCCGGCGACTCCTGCGAGTTCAGCCTGATCAACGCTGGCGTTTTGCGCACGGTGGTCAAACTGGATGCCGGGATGAGCGACCTGGATCGGCGCTTCGAAGGTGGATTGTGACTGGGCTGACAGGCTGACCAACAGCACCATGGCAAGGTACAGACCGATCGCTACATAAGCGCCGTGTTTGGCAGAAGTGAGAATTGCGCTGGCCATGATGTTCTCCGCAGGCATGTTTCAATGCCCACAGAATCGATCAAAACAGCCTGGGTAACCACTCAGGGTTATCCATAGTGATCATCAGCTTCGTTGATCATCAAGCCAGACTATTTCAGTCTTCAATAAAACTCATCAAGCGCTCACGCGCAGCATCCGGCTCACCGGGAACAGCGTCGGATGCCGACAAAATAGGGGTGGAGTAGAGAAACAGAAGAACCAATGCCAGACGCGTCACCATGCTGCCGATCCTTGCCGTGAGGAGGAGTCAAAAAATCAGCGTCAATTTAAACGTATGGCTATGTGATATCAAGCGCGACATTGATAGCAAACTGATGCTGTCGCAAATGCGTTATGCAGGAGCGACATCACTCTGATCGTTTTCGACACCTGCCTTTCAGCATCAGGCTCTTCGATCATCAGTGACTTCGCTCCTGCATAAAGGCAGAGGGGAAGTTCAGGCTTGGGTCTTGTGATCCAGCGCGGCGTAGAAGTTGGCGCTCTGTTGCAGGTATTTCTGGGTGTAGCTCTGGGTGTGGGCTTTTTTGTCGCTGACTTCAACGTTGGCACTGGCTGGCAGCGCAACGGTGGCAGAAATGGCGGAAGCGGCGATGACAGAGAAGATGTTGAAGTTCATGGCGGTATTCCTCGGATTCAGTTGGCTTGCTTGCCCGGTGGGGCCGTGGAGCAAACTTAACCCTCGAGGGTTCATGCCTTGAAATGCTTTGTAGCAGTACCAGATATCAGCGCCATTGATAAAAGCAGGCAGGCCCCATGCACCGGGGCCTGCGGCTTATTGACGCAGCAGAAACTTCAGGTCGCTCGGAGCGTCCATCGGCAGTTTTTGCACGGTTTTACCCAACAGACCGCTCTTGGCGTCGCGTTCGACGACGACAATCTGGTTGCTCTTCTGGTTGGCGATCAACAGGAATTTTCCGCTCGGGTCGAGGCTGAACTCCCGCGGATGGTCACCTTCTACCGCCCGGCGTTGCAGCTCGTTGAGGCGTCCGGTTACCGGGTCAATGGCAAACACCAGCAGTTGATTGGCCGTGCCACGGTTGCTGACGTAGAGGAACTTGCCATCGGCCGAGGCATGCAACGCCGCGGCTGCCTTGTCCGAGACGGGTTGCCCGGCAGCCAGGTCGATCATCTGCGTCTGCTCGAGCGTGCCGTCGTGGTAATCGAACACCGCCACCTGAGCGCTCATTTCCATGATCAGCCAGGCATGTTTGCCATCGCTGCTGAACAGCAGATGACGCGGTCCGCTACCGGGTGGCAGTTGCACGAATGCCGGGTCGGCCGGGGTCAATGGCAGCTGCGGATTGGCCTTGGGGTCGAAACGGTAGGCAAACACCTTGTCGGCGCCCAGGTCGTTGGAGAACAGGTATTTACCGTCCGGCGACGGGATGCTCGAATGCACGTGGGCCGAGGCCTGGCGCTCGGGATTGACCCGGCTCGCCGGGTGGCTGCTCATCTGCACCACCGGTTTGAGCGTGCCATCGGCCGCCACCGGCACCACCGCGAGGGTGCCGCCGGGGTCTTCGGCCACCGAATAATTGCTGACAAACAAATGGCTGCCATCGACGCTGAGACTGGAATGGGTCGGCTCGTTGCCCAGGCTTTGCACCTGACTGATCAGGCTCAGCACATGGGTCTTGGGATCTATCGCATAAGTGCTGACGCGCCCGACCGGATCAATCTGGCCCGGGCCGTTTTCGTTGATCACAAACAGGTGTCGCTGGTCTTTCGACAGGGTCAACCACGATGGATTTTCGCTTTTCACCACTTGCAAGGGCCTGGCGTTGATCTGCCCGGTGCTGCTGTCGAACGCCAGGCGGTAGATCCCCTGGCTTTGCCCGGCGGTGTAGGAGCCCACCAGCAGTTGATAGTCCTCGGCGGATGCGGCCTGGACGCCCATCGCGCCGATGCTGCCGGCCATCAACAGTGGCCAGAGGTTACGCATCGTCCTGGTCGTCCTCTTCGTTGTCACCGCTGACGACATCGCCCAGGCACACCAAACGGTGTTCGCCCGAGTCACCGGTGATCAACCAGCTTTGCAGCGTGGAGTCGAAGGTCGCGGCCTGGACCTGCGCCGGGGTGAACTCCCAGTGTTTGGCCGCACGGCCATCCATGCATTCAATATGCAGGTTATCGAACTCGTCGAGGGCGAATTCGAAGGCATGCAGCCCGTCGATTTCCACCATTCCGCAGTGTTCGAGGGCATTGAGCAAGGTGTCGGTTGGGGCAGTCATGGCAATCAGTCTTTGAATGAGAAAGACGCAATGATAGCTCATTGTGCCCCGATCCAATGTGGGAGCGAGCCTGCTCGCGATAACGGTATTCCAGTCGATGTAGATGTTGACTGGCAGTCCGCTTTCGCGAGCAGGCTCGCTCCCACAGGGATTGTGACTGACAGTTAAAGAGCCTCGCGGGATGGTTGCCCATCCACCAGACGCTGGATGCGCAGCGGATTGCCGTTCTTCAGCGCGTCCGGCAGCAAACTGTCCGGGTAGTTCTGGAAACACACCGGGCGCAGGAAACGATCGATGGCCAGTGTGCCCACCGATGTACCGCGCGCATCGGACGTTGCCGGGTAAGGTCCGCCGTGGACCATCGAGTCGCAGACTTCCACGCCAGTGGGATAGCCATTGAGCAGGATTCGCCCGACCTTCTGCTCCAGCAATGCCGTCAGCCCAGCGAACTGCTCGAGGTCTTGCGGCTCGCCAATGACGGTGGCGGTCAATTGGCCGTGCAAACCGTTCAGGGCGGCCGTCAGTTGCGCCTGATCCGCGACCTCGACCACCACGGTGGTCGGCCCGAACACTTCCTCTTGCAGGACTTCATCGCGATCCAGCAGCAGGCGCGCATCGGCCTTGAACAGCTGCGGCCGGGCCTGATTGCCCTGTTGCGGATTGCCGGCCAGGTGTTCAATTCCCGGATGCGCCAGCAGTTTTTGCAAGCCTTGTCCGTAGCTGCCCAGGGTGCCGGCATTGAGCATGGTTTGCGCCGGCTGGTCGCCCATCAGCCCGGCCACTTGCTGCACAAAGGCACTGAACGACGCCGAGCGAATGCCGATCACCAGACCCGGATTGGTGCAGAACTGCCCGCAGCCCTGCACCACCGAGGCCGTGAGCTCCCGGGCAACCGTGTCGGCCCGCACCTGCAATGCCTGGGGCAAGACGATCACCGGGTTGATGCTCGACATCTCGGCGAACACCGGAATCGGTTGCGCACGTGCCGCGGCCATGTCGCACAGGGCTCGCCCCCCCTTGAGCGAACCGGTGAACCCCACGGCCTGGATGGCCGGATGCTTGACCAGTGCCTCGCCGACACCCCCGCCGTAGATCATGTTGAACACACCGCCCGGCATACCCGTTTTTTCCGCAGCGCGAATGATCGCATCGGCCACCTGCTCGGCGGTGGCCATGTGGCCGCTATGAGCCTTGAACACCACCGGGCACCCGGCGGCCAGCGCCGAGGCGGTATCGCCACCGGCGGTGGAGAACGCCAGCGGAAAGTTGCTGGCACCAAACACCGCCACAGGTCCCAGGCCGATGCGGTACTGACGCAGGTCCGGACGCGGCAACGGCTGACGCTCAGGCAATGCCCGGTCGATTCGCGCGCCGTAGAAATCACCGCGACGCAGTACTTTGGCGAACAGGCGCATCTGTCCGCTGGTGCGCCCACGCTCGCCTTGAATCCGGCCTGCGGGCAACGCCGTTTCCCGGCAGACGACAGCGACAAAATCATCCCCGAGGGCGTCCAGTTCATCGGCGATGGCATCGAGAAACTGCGCCCGTCGCTCCGCGCTCAGGCTGCGATAGGCCGGATAGGCGTCCGCGGCAGCGTTGGCCGCCGCATCGACTTCCTGCGATGTCGCCTGAAAAAAATCGTGGGGCAAGGTCTCGCCGGTGCTGGCATCGACACTGTGCAACTTGATGCTGCCGGCGGCGCTGCGTTGGCCGCCGATGTAGTTGTGACCAAGAATCCGGGTCATGGGCAAATCCTCAAAGTGTGCCGACAGTGCCGGGTTCGAAAGCCGCCGGGACCGGGGCGATGCCGTTGATCAATGGTGCGCCGAACTCGGCCTGGGTGATCTCGAACACGTCACCCGGTCGGGTGCGAATACCGTCGGCAAAGGACAGGGTCGCGGTGCCGAAGAAGTGAATGTGCACATCCCCCGGGCGCAGGAACTGGCTGTACTTGAAATGATGGAATTCCAGGTTGGTAAGGCTGTGGCACATGTTCGCCTCGCCACTGAGGAACTCGTTCTGCCACAGCACTTCGCCGTTGCGCAGGATGCGGCTGGTGCCCGCCAGATGCTGCGGCAGCTCGCCCACCCGCAGTTCCGGGCCATAACTGCAGCTACGCAATTTCGAATGGGCCAGGTACAGGTAGTTCTTGCGCTCCATGACGTGGTCGGAGAATTCGTTGCCCACGGCAAACCCCAGGCGATACGGCTTGCCGTCGTGACCGATCACGTACAGGCCGGCGATCTCCGGTTCTTCACCGGCATCTTCGGCAAACGACGGCAAGGGAAATGGCTGGCCTGGCCTTACGACGATGCTGCCATCGCCTTTGTAGAACCATTCCGGTTGCACGCCGGCTTGATCCGCCGCCGGCTTGCCACCCTCCACGCCCCATTTGAAAATGCGCATGGTGTCGGTCATCGCGGTTTCGTCGCCGCTTTGCTGGTGCATCTTGTCCCGGGCCGACGCACTGCCCAGATGGGTCAGGCCCGTACCGCTGACCAGCATGTGCGCCGGGTCCGCATGATCCAGCGGCGGCAGGATGCGCCGTTGCGCCAGCAGATCGACATAGTCATGGCTGATGCCCAGCCCCAGGCTCTGCACCTGTTGTTCAAGGCTCGCGCCCGCCTCGATCGCCGCCAGTGCCAGGTCGCGTACAGTGCGCGCGTCCTGCACTTCACGGACCAGGCCGTTGTCGACCACACCGACACGGCGTTCGCCGTTACTCAATTCGAATTGAACCAAATGCATGAATTTCTCCTATTCCTTTAAAACACCGTAAATCCCTGTGGGAGCGAGCCTGCTCGCGATGGCTGTGTATCAGTCGCCATCAATGTTGAATGTGACGACCTCATCGCGAGCAAGCTCGCTCCCACAGTTGATGGGTGTTGGTCTTTAGGTACGGGTGGCCCCACGCGCACTCGCCGCAAACTCATCAGCCGGCAGGACATGTTTACGTTCCAGCAGGCGATAGACGACGCCAGTCAGAATCAGCCCGAACACCATCACGCCCGACAGGAAATACAGGCCCGAAGCCAGGTTGCCGGTGTATTCCTTGAGTGCGCCGATCACGAATGGACCGAGGTAGCCGCCGAGGTTGCCCACCGAGTTGATCAAGGCGATCCCCGCCGCCGCACTGGCGCCGGCAAAGAAGCGGCCCGGCAAGGTCCAGAACACCGCCGTGCAGGAAAACAGGGCGAACGCCACCAGGCACAGCGCCGCCAGTTGCAGCACCGGCACCGACAGCCAGGCGCTGAGAAACAGGCCGATCGCACCCAGCACGTAAAGCACGGCGAGGTGGCCGTAGCGGTCATTCAAGCGGTCGGAACTGCGCGGAATGATCAGCAGGCCGACAATGCCGAAGATGTACGGCACCGCGGAAACGAAACCGGTCACCAGGTCGCTGCCGCCGAACTGCTTGATCAGGGTCGGCAACCATAAGCCGAGGCCATAGATGCTGAGGGTCACCGGCAGGTAGAACAGCGCCAACAGCAGGACGCGCTTGTCCTTGAGGGCGTGCAGCGGATTGCCGTGACGGGTCTGGCCGTACGCGTCCAGGTCCTTTTTCAGCTCGCCGCTCAGCCAGTCTTTTTCCGCCTGGTCCATCCACTTCACTTGCTGCGGGCCGTCCGGCAACCAGCGCAGCACAGGCCAGGTCAGCAGGATCGCCGGGGTGCCGATGACAATGAACAGCCACTGCCAGCCGTGCAGTCCGAGCACGCCGTCCATACCCAGCAGGCCGCCGGACACGGGGCCGGTGATCATCATCGCAATGGGTTGCGAGAGGATGAACAGCCCGAGGATCTTGCCGCGATGGCGCACCGGGAACCATTGGGTGATGTAGTACAGAACACCCGGGAAGAATCCGGCCTCGGCGGCGCCAAGCAAAAAGCGCATCACATAGAAGCTGTTCGGCCCCTGGACGAAAGCCATGCCGATGGTGATGGCGCCCCAGGTGAGCATGATCCGCGCGAACCAGCGCCGTGCGCCAAAGCGGTCGAGCATCAGGTTGCTGGGGATTTCCAGCAGGAAGTAGCCGATGAAGAACAGCCCGGCACCCAGTCCGTACGCCGCATCGCCCAGGCCGATGTCGGCGCCCATGTGCAGTTTGGCGAAGCCCACTGCGGAGCGGTCCACGTAGGCGATCAGGTACAGCAGGATCAGGAAGGGAATCAGTTTCAGCGTGATGCGACGGATAAGCCGCAGTTCCTGGCTCATGAGATCGGTCTCCGATTGTTGTTGTTATGGAACCTCGGGGGACGCCTCTCGCGAAAAATTCGCCAGGACCATCCCTCCGTTTGAGCGGACTATATAGTAATACTATTTACTCAACAACACTTCCAAACATCGCAATTTGAGCTTATGTTACGCCTCAGCTCGAACAATATAGTCATACAATAAGAGAACCGATCATGTCTGATAAGAAACCCACCCTGCGCTCCGCCCAATGGTTTGGCACGGCCGACAAGAACGGCTTCATGTACCGCAGCTGGATGAAGAATCAGGGCATCGCCGACCACCAGTTCCATGGCAAGCCGATCATCGGCATCTGCAACACCTGGTCGGAACTGACTCCGTGCAACGCGCATTTCCGCCAGATTGCCGAGCACGTCAAACGTGGCGTGATCGAGGCCGGCGGCTTCCCGGTGGAGTTCCCGGTGTTCTCCAACGGCGAATCCAACCTGCGTCCTACCGCCATGCTCACCCGTAACCTGGCGAGCATGGATGTGGAAGAAGCCATTCGCGGCAACCCGATCGATGGCGTGGTGCTGCTGACCGGTTGCGACAAAACCACCCCGGCACTGCTGATGGGCGCCGCCAGTTGCGACGTACCGGCCATCGTCGTCACCGGCGGGCCGATGCTCAACGGCAAGCACAAGGGCAAGGACATCGGCTCCGGCACCGTGGTCTGGCAACTCAGCGAACAGGTCAAGGCCGGCACCATCAGCATCGACGACTTCCTCGCGGCCGAGGGCGGCATGTCCCGCTCGGCCGGCACCTGCAACACCATGGGCACGGCCTCGACCATGGCCTGCATGGCCGAAGCACTCGGCACCTCCCTGCCCCACAACGCCGCGATCCCGGCCGTGGATGCGCGCCGTTATGTGTTGGCGCACATGTCCGGCATGCGTGCCGTGGAGATGGTGCGTGAAGACTTGAAGCTATCGAAGATCCTCACCAGGGAAGCCTTTGAAAACGCCATTCGCGTCAACGCCGCCATCGGCGGTTCGACCAACGCGGTGATTCACCTCAAAGCCATCGCCGGGCGCATTGGCGTGGAGCTGGACCTCGACGACTGGACCCGTATCGGTCGCGGCATGCCGACCATCGTCGACCTGCAACCGTCGGGACGCTTCCTGATGGAAGAGTTCTATTACGCCGGTGGCTTGCCGGCAGTGCTGCGTCGCCTCGGCGAAGCCAACCTGATCCCGAACCCGAATGCCCTGACCGTCAACGGCAAAACCATCGGCGAGAACACCAAAGACGCGCCGATTTATGGCGAGGACGAAGTGATCCGCACCCTCGACAACCCGATCCGAGCCGATGGCGGCATCTGTGTCTTGCGCGGCAACCTGGCACCGCTGGGCGCCGTGCTCAAGCCGTCCGCCGCCACGCCGGAACTGATGCAGCATCGCGGTCGCGCGGTGGTGTTCGAGAACTTCGACATGTACAAGGCGCGGATCAACGACCCGGAACTGGACGTGGATGCCAGCTCGATCCTGGTGATGAAGAACTGCGGGCCGAAGGGTTATCCGGGCATGGCCGAAGTGGGCAACATGGGTTTGCCAGCCAAGCTGCTGGCCCAGGGTGTGACCGACATGGTGCGCATTTCCGATGCGCGCATGAGCGGCACCGCGTACGGCACTGTTGTCCTCCACGTAGCCCCCGAAGCCGCTGCCGGTGGACCGCTGGCCACAGTGAAAGAAGGCGACTGGATCGAACTCGATTGCGCCAGCGGCCGGTTGCACCTGGATATTCCGGACGCCGAACTGGCCGCGCGCATGGCCGACCTGCAACCGCCGCAGAACCTGATCGTCGGGGGATATCGTCAGCTGTACATCGACCATGTGCTGCAAGCGGACCAGGGTTGCGACTTCGACTTCCTGGTCGGTTGCCGTGGAGCTGAAGTGCCGCGTCACTCCCACTGATCACCTCCGTCCCCTGTGGGAGCGGGCTTGCTCGGGTAGAAACCGGAGACATCCTTTACGTTTTAAACCGGAGACATCGTTTACAGGTATGAAATACGGTCAGGAGGTGCCTGACCATGCCCTGGAATCGAGAGTC
>NZ_JAHUWF010000022.1:0-22698 GCF_019219205.1 Pseudomonas sp. PDM27
GGGAGCGAGCTTGCTCGCGATGGCGGTATGTCAGACACATCAATGTTGAATGTGCTGCCGCTATCGCGGGCAAGCCCGCTCCCACAGGGTTTTCTGCTTACCGACAGGTATCAGGCTTGCAGCTTGAGCCCAGGGGAGCAGGATCAGCTAGATCCGCCCTGACCACAATCTCCGGATCACCGACAGACCTGTGGGAGCGAGCTTGCTCGCGATGGCGGTGTGTCAGACACATGGATGTTGAATGTATGGCCGCAATCGCGAGCAAGCTCGCTCCCACAGGGATATGCGTATACCAACAGGTATCAGGCTTGCAACTTGAGGCCGGGCGCCTGCAACGGATCCTCCGTCAGCTCCCGAATAAACAACCCCAGCAACTCCGACTGGCTGCCAATCCCCAGCTTGGCGTAGATGTTCTTGCGGTGAATCTTCACCGTGCCGGGGCTGATGTTCAGTTGTTCGGCCACCGACGCGCTGGAGTGGCCGCGCAGCAACAGTTGAACGATTTCCTGTTCGCGCCCGGTGAGGATGTGCGCGCCGAAGTGGTCGAAGGCTTCGCGGATCTTGAAGTCCAGGTCTTGCGCCGGTCGCGGTTGCTGGGCCTGGCGCAAGCGCCAGGCTTCATTGATGACCTGTTCGACCACCGCTTGCGCGCATTCGACCAACTGCATTTCGTCCCGGTTGAAGGCGCAACTGGCACTGGAGCGCATCAGCGACAGCACCGCCGTGGCGCCGTTGCCGAGTTCGACGAAAAACGCCACTTCCTCGGCCAGCCCCGTTTGCTGGTAATAGGTCAGGAAGTATTCGCCAAGGTAGAAATGGTCGGGGGCGAACTGGCGCAGACGCCACAGTCCCGGTGCCTGGCCGCGGGTGCAGGCCAGGTAGAAGGGGTCGAGCAGGTAAGGCCCGCACTGGTAGTCGTCGACGTACACCGCGCGCTTGTCCGCCGAAAACGTATCGAACAACGCCAGTGGCCGGTGATTGCCTTCATAGACAAACAACACGAAATGATCGACCGGGCAGATTTGTCGAAGCCAGTGGCTCAACCCCGACAGCCGCGCATGCCCGGCAGGCAGGTCGAGCAGGTGGGCGACTCCGGTGGTCCAGAGTTTCAGTTCCTTGGGGCGCATGGCGGCTACAGGCAGAAGAGGATGGCCTTTGGATGCACAAAGTACGCCATGGCGGGTGGCCCCGTGTGGAGCGGGGTGGCGCACGGCAAGGCGTTTAAAAGACGCACCGCATTGGGGCCTGGTGTTACCGAGTGCTACAGGGCTGGTAGCAAAAGTGATCAGGCGGTTGAGTGGTGCTGGACGATCTGGATGAGGTTGCCGCAGGTGTCGTCCAGTACCGCGAGGGTGACCGGTCCCATCACCGTCGGCGGGCGGGTGAACTGCACGCCGGCGGCGCTGAGCCGGGCATACTCGGCCTGCACATCATCGACGCCGAAAAACGTGCAGGGAATGCCGTCCTGCTTGATCGCGCTCTGGAAGGTTTTTGCCGCGCCGTGGGCATTGGGCTCCAGCAGCAGCTCGACGCCATCGGGATCGCCGGGGGACGTCAGCGTCAGCCAGCGGTGTTCGCCCATGGGAATGTCGTGCTTGAGTTCAAAACCGAGCACATCCCGGTAGAAGGCAAGTGCCTTGGCCTGATCATCGACGAGTACGCTGGTGACTACGATTTTCATGGGGGTTTCCTCCTGATGGCTATTCACGCTCCCGACGGGCGTTGTCCAGTAGACGGCAACAGTATGGTGAGAATTCCCAGCAGCGGCAGGTACGAACACAGCGTGTACACGTACTCGATGCCATGGATATCCGCCAGATGCCCAAGCAGCGCAGCACCGATTCCGCCGAAACCGAACATCAGGCCGAAGAACACCCCGGCGATCATGCCGACGTTGCCGGGCACCAGTTCCTGGGCGAAGACCACGATGGCCGAGAATGCCGAGGCGAGGATGAAGCCGATGATCATGCTCAACACGCCCGTCCAGAACAGGTCGACGTAGGGCAGGGCGAGGGTGAACGGCGCTGCGCCGAGGATCGAGAACCAGATCACCCGCTTGCGGCCGATCCGGTCGCCGATCGGGCCGCCAAAGAACGTACCCGCCGCGACGGCGCCGAGGAACAGGAAGAGGTACAGCTGCGAACTGGCCACCGACAGGTCGAATTTCTCGATCAGGTAGAAGGTGAAGTAACTGGTGAAACTGGCCATGTAGAAGTATTTGGAAAACACCAACAGCGCCAACACCACCAGGGCGAAGGTCACCCGCCGTTTCGACAAGCCGTGGGTGGCCTTGCTGCCTTGCTTGAGCTTGAACAGGTTCAGGTGATTGCGATACCAGCGGCTCAGGCCGTATTGCACGAGGATGGCGAACACCGCGAACAGACCAAACCAGGCGACGTTGCCCTGGCCATAGGGAATGATGATCGCGGCGGCCAGCAAGGGGCCGAAGGCGCTGCCGGCGTTGCCGCCGACCTGAAAGGTCGACTGCGCCAGGCCGTAGCGACCGCCCGAGGCCAGGCGCGCCACCCGCGAGGTCTCCGGGTGAAAGGTCGACGAGCCAACCCCCACCAGCGCCGAGGCCACGAGAATCGCCGGGAAACTGCCGACCATCGACAGCATCAGGATACCGATCAGGGTGCAGACCATGCCGGCCGGTAATAGCCACGGTTTGGGATGACGGTCGGTGTAGAAGCCGATCCAGGGTTGCAGCAGTGAGGCGGTGAGCTGGAAGGTCAGGGTGATCAGGCCGACCTGGGTGAAGCTCAGGCCATAAGTGGCCTTGAGCATCGGGTAGATCGACGGCAGCACGGCCTGGATCAGGTCGTTGATCAGGTGCGCCAGCGCACAGGCGCCGATCACGCGCATGACCAGGGGGCTGGCCTGGCTGGCGACCGAGACGGTGGGTGAGGGCGAGCTGAGGGTGGTGGTCGACATAGGCAGTTTCCGGATAAAAAACGCGAGCCGCGAACGCAAGGCGCAGCCAATTTCAGGGTTCGGCGTTATCCTATGGCCCACAAAGTCGCCCGTCTCGCGCAACTCGGGCGCAGACCATCGCAAAAAGGGCGTCATGATCAAGCCATTGCAGACATTTCTTGCGGAGATCGACCAGGGCGGCTGGAGTGTTCGCAGCAGTGCGACCGACTACCCGGAAAACTGGTTCATCGCGCCGCATTCCCATGAGAAACATCAACTGATCTATGCCATCGAAGGCGTGATGGTGGTGCACGCCGCCACCAGCCAATGGACGGTGCCGCCGAGCCGTGGCATCTGGATGCCGAGTGGGGTCGTGCACTGGATTCGCTGTGTCGGGCCGATCAAGATGCGCAGCGTGTTTGTGCACCCCGGCGCGTGCCCGGACCTGCCCGCCGAAACCCGCGCGGTGAGTGTGTCCGCGTTGCTCAGTGAGCTGATCAAGGTCTCGGTGGATTTCGATTTCAATGGCGATCCGGACTCGCGGGAAGCCCGGGTGCTGCGGCTGATCCTGGATGAACTGACGATTCTGCCGACCTTGCCTTTGAACCTGCCGCAGCCCACCGATCAACGGATCAACCAGATCTGTCGCGCGTTGCAGCAAGACCCTGGGGATGGCTCGACGCTGTCGGACTGGAGTGCGCGGTTGAGTCTCGACGCCAAAACCATCCAGCGTCGCTTCCGCAAGGAAACCGGCATGACTTTCGGCCAATGGCGCCAGCAGGCGCGCCTGCTGCTGGCGCTGGAACGCATCGCCGTCGGGGAGAAGATCATCGACATCGCCGGGGAGCTGGGGTACGACAGCCCGAGCGCGTTCACGACCATGTTCAAGAAGCAGTTCGGTAAGACGCCGAGTGATTTTTTCAGGTGAGGCGGCCGCCCGTGGGACGGCCGCTTGACGGCTGAATCCGTTCAGGATCCTTGCGGTGTTTCGCCCCGGGCCAGTCGGGCATTGATGTCTTCGATGACCGCCGGCAGATCGACGATGGTGTCGATCAGGTAGTGCGGGCGGGAGCCTTCGAACATCTTGACGATGCGGGCCCGCTCACTGTCCAGCCTGTCGGAAGGCAGGTCCTTGTATTGCTCGTAGGTCAAGCCCAGGGCATTGCCGGAACAGGTCAGCGCAACCGTCCACATCCCGGCGGCACGACCTTCGAGAATGCCGGGCCAGGTGTCGTCGACCTTGACGCAGGCGGCGACGTCGCTGATCCCCAGGGCAATCACGTTGGCCAGGGCCTGGGCCGGGTAGGGGCGGCCGTTCGGCACCTCGTCGGTGGCCACCACATGGTCCGCCACGTAGCCATTGTGCCGCGCCAGTTCGACCACTTTTTCCATGACCACGGCCGGGTAACCGGAGCAGGAACCGATTTTCAGGCCCTTGTCGCGCAAGGCATCGATGGTGTTCAGGGCGCCGGGAATCAGGGCCGAGTGCAGGGCGATTTTCTCGATCTGCAGCGGCATGAAGCGTTCGTACAGTGCGGTGACATCGTCATCGGTCGGCAGGCGGTCAAACACGGCACGGTAGCGCTCGGCGATCTGCGGCTGATTGCACAGGGTGCGGATGTGATCCCACTTGCCCATGCCCATCGGGCCCCGGGCTTCTTCCAGCGAAACGGCGACGCCGAACTCGGCAAAGGCTTCGACGAAAATCTGCGTGGGGGCGAAGGAGCCGAAATCGACAACGGTGCCGGCCCAGTCCAGGACCACGGCTTGCAGTTGGGTCGGTTGTTGGTAGTTCATGGTATTTCTCCATTTTTTGTTGTGGGCAGGCCGTCCCTCCTGTCACCAGGAAGTAGGCCTGTGGATTGCTCAAGGGTGAGTCGAAATCAGGTGGCCGGCGTTGGGCTCGAGTCGAACAGCTCCGCGATCATCGGCCGGTTTCGGCGAATGCCCAGGCAGCACAGGTGGTAGTCGATGGAAAACGGGTGATTGACGAAGGTGATCGGTTTGGTGCCGGGCGTTTCGGCGTACTCGACGGCCGAGACGAAACCGATACCGATGCCCTTGGCAATGGCATGGACGATGGCCTCGCGGCTGTTCAACTGCATGACGCAATTGAGGGCGACGCCCAGGCGCTTGCAGCTTTCCTCTACCAATTGGCGAGTGCGGGAGCTTTTTTCCCGCAGCACCCATTTCTCTTCGCTGATCTGCTCGACGTGTACTTCTTTCTGCCGGGCCCAGGGATGGTCCTCGCGCACCACCGCAATGATCGGGTAGCGCCGGTAAAGCTGCGTGTCAAAACGCTGGTCGAATTCGGACAGGGCCAGGATCGCCACATCGATATCGAAGTTGAACAGGCGATCCAGGGTCTCTTTTTCCGGAGAAAACGAGGTTTCCAGCTCGATGTCCGGGTGCCGCTGCATCAGTTCGTAGGTCAGGTTCATCGCAATGGGCGGGGACACCGCGCCCAGGCGCAGCATGCCGGTCTTGCGTTGCTTGAAACTCTGCAGCAGTTGCACGGCTTCATCCTCCTGGCCGAACAGGCCCTGGGTGATCGCATAGAGTTGGTGCCCGGCGGCACTCATTTCGATAAAGCGGCCGCGGCGATGGAACAGCTCCACGGAAAACTTCTTCTCCAGGGCATTGACCTGCTCACTGACCGTGGGCTGGCCGACGCTCAGGTACTCGGCGGCGAGGGTGAAGCTGCCGGTCTTGGCCACCGCGTGAAATGAACGTAGCCACTTGTGGTACTGGTACATAGACGATCCTGTTCAGAAGCCGCGCTTCGATTCAACCTGCCGTGCCAGCCCATCAACGCCTGATGAACAACGCGACAATCGCACTGCACAGGCAGGCGCTGGTGACCACGATGAAGATCAGCGAGGTGTTGCCGGTACTGTCGAGCATACTGCCGATCAGCGGTTCCGCCAGGCCGGCGAACAGATAGGAAGAGAAGTTCATCACGCCGGTCGCCGTGCCGGCGCGCTTGGCACCCACCAGGTCCGGGCACAGTGCCCAGAAGCTGGAAGCGGGGCCGTACACGAAGAAACCGCAGAGGAACAACGCCACAAGGCCGGTCGCGCTGTGGGGGGCAAGGGTCCACATCCACAGACTGGTGGCCGCACCGAGGAACATGTAGAGCATGATCGCCAGGTAGCGCTTGGAGCCGAACAGCTTGTCCGAGATCCAGCCGTTGCTCAGCGCGCCGATGGCCATGCCGACCGGAAGGGCCACGGTGATCCATTTCGGATCGATCATGCTGTCGCCGCTTTTCCAGTTGGCGCCCAGAAAGTGCACCGGCACCCAGACGATCAAACCGTAGCGGGCAGCGTTCTGGAACCCCAGGGACACGGCAGCGATGATCAGGCGAAAGTTCTTCAGTACCGCTTTGTAGCGTTGCGCCGATGTTTCGGTTTCACCGTGCGCCACCTCATGGTTCTTGTCCTCGGCGTTGGCCACGCCTGTGTCGGCCAGCGGTTCGAATCCGAGGTCTTGCGGGCGCTCGCGGGCTACCAGGTAGAAGATGATGCCGCCCGCCAGCATGAGCAATACGGGCAGGCGGAAGATCCAGCGCCATTCCAGATGCATCACTTCCAGCACGACGATCGAGGTCACGTAGGAAAGAACGGAAGCGCAGCCGGCCGCGAACACGTAGAAGCCGTAGACCTTGCCGCGTTCACCCGCGCTCCACCAGTTGGAGATCAGCCGGCTGCCCGGTGCCCAGCCCAATGCCTGGAAGTAGCCATTGATGCCCCAGGGCAAAATCAACGCGGCAAAGTTACTGGCGAAGCTCGTCACCCAGTTAGCGCCGCACGACAGTACCGCGCCCAGGGTCATGATGCGTCGGCCACCGAATTTGTCGGCGAGGTTGCCGTTGATGGCCTGGCCAATCGCGTAGGCCCAGAGCATGGCGGCCGATGCCCAGCCAAGGTGCTCTTTGGTAAAGCCGAACTCGGCCTGGATACCGGGAATGGCGAAACCGAACGTTTGTCGCCCGGTATAGAAAAACAGATAGCAAAACATGGCCGCCAGCAGCATGCGCCACTGGGCGAAGCGAAACGATGCGCTGTGTACGGCGAGACCTGGCATGGTTTGGGCACGATTCATGATCTTTTCCTTATTCTTGTTCGTTCCCTGCGAGTTGCGTCGCAGGGTGCACTCTTTTTCAGGTGCGGCAGGAAATCGTCGCGGCTCGTTACGCCGCTGGCAGTGTAGTGTCTTGGGGGGCTGTCGAGCCCTAGGCCGCTCGTGAGCCGATGAAGTTCTTGCCGCGCGCGCCCTGCAGGGCGAAGTCGATCATGGTTTGCGCCTCTTCGGCCGTTACGCCGTAGTCGGCGAACTCGGTTTTCACATCCAGGCTGTGCAGGAAGGCGCGCAAACGGGCCTGGGCTTTATCCAGGTCTGGCCCGAAAACCCGTTGCAGGGTCTTGTCACGCGTTGCGTCGTGGCCCCAGGCAAGGCCCAGTACCAGTGGCAGGGTGAAGGAGCAGGCGATGCCGTGGGGCAAGCCGTAGTGCAAGGTCATCTCATAGGAAATGGAGTGGGCCAGCGCGGTCTTGGTGTTGGAGAACGCCATGCCGGCCTTGAGTGCGGCGAGGGCCATCCGTGAACGCAGTTCCTGGCTGGACAGGTCACGCCGCAGCAAGGGCAGGCATTCGAGGATGTCTTCGATGGCGGAGATGGCGAAGGTGTCGGAAAGCGGGTTGGCGTTGATGTTCCAGATCGATTCCAGTGCGTGGGACAAGGCATCCAGGCCTGTGGATACGGTGACGCTGGCCGGCACCGTGAGCATCAATTGCGGGTCGATGATCGCGACCTTTGGCCAGGTACAGTCCAGGTGCAGGGAATACTTCTTGTGGTTGGCCGCGTCCCAGATCGTCGCCCAGGGCGTGACTTCACTGCCGGTGCCTGCCGTGGTCGGGGCTGCGATCAGCTGTTTGCTGCGTACCGGAACGAAGGGTTTGCCGGTGGCCAGCAAGGCGAGCAACTCATCGAAGTGGCCTGACTCGGTGCCGACAATCAGCGCCTTGGCGGTGTCGATGGCACTGCCGCCTCCAACGGCAATCACCGCATGGCAATCGCCGGCTTCTTGCCAGAAGCGTTCATAGGTCGCGCGCAGTTGCGCGACATCGGGATTGGGCTGGACATCTTCGATCACGTAGACCAGACGTTCGCCCAGCAACGCTTGAAGGCGATCCACCAGCCCCAGGCCACGGGCTTCGGGAAAGGTCACGACGGCAACGTTCTGGTGTTCGGTGATGGCGGCCAGCTCTTGCAGGCTGCCCCAGCCGAAACGGGTATCCACTGGGTTGTGAAATCGGGCGGTCATGGCGGGTCCTTGGTTTTTGTTGTTGGAAGTGACGCCATGCTCGCGGTCCACGGACTGCTGCACAAATCGATAATTCGCAGGTTTGAATCGGCTGGGCCGATAACGGCCTCACAATGCAAAACACCGGCACGGGGCCGGTGTTCTGTTCAGCTAATAGTTTGAACACCGCACCTCCTGTGGGAGCGAGCTTGCTCGCGATTGCGGTCGTACATTCAACATCTATGTATCAGGCACAACGCTATCGCGAGCAAGCTCGCTCCCACAGGGTTTGTGTGTTGAGAACTTCAGACAAACAGGCGCAACAGTATCGTCGCCAGAATCACCGTCGAAGCCCCGCCGATGCGCGTGGAAATCTGCGCGAACGGCATCAGCGACATGCGGTTGGACGCCGAGAGGATCGCCACGTCTCCGGTGCCGCCCAGGCCGCTGTGACAGCAGGTCACGATGGCCGATTCGATGGGGTACATCTTCATCAGGTTGCCAATGAAAAAGCCGGCCACGGTCATCGACACCACCACCGAGACGCACACCAGCACATAGCCGACCGAGAACACTTTCACCACGCTGTCCAGCGGTACGTAGAGCATGCCCAGGCCGATCATCACCGGCCAGATGAAGGCCGACGACACCAGTTTGTAAAAGGTGTTGGCGCCTTTCTCGAGTTTCTCCGGCAGCACCCGAAGGTACTTAAACAGCACCGCTGCGAGGATCATCATCACCGGGCCGGGAATGCCCACGACTTTTTCCAGCAGGCCGCCGAGGACGAAGAACGCGCAGATCACCAGCACCCCGGCACCCATGACGCGAAAGTCGACAAGGGAGCCGGTGTCTTCCTTGACCTTGAATTTATCGTTCTCGTCCTTGGCGCGGATCAGCGAACCTTCACCATTGATGTTCGGGCGTTTGAGGGCCAGGCGCGCGAGAAAGCCGGCACAGATGATCGCTGCGATGTTGCCGACCACGGCGGCCGGCGCCAGTTGCGCCACGTAGATATCCGGGGTGCCGCCGAGGATCGACGAGTAGGCCAGCGACAGGGGCAGGATCCCTTCGCCGATCCCGCCGCCAATGATCGGCACGATGATGAAAAAGAACGTGTGGTGAAAGCTGTAGCCCACCAGTTTGCCGACCAGCAACCCGCTGGCAACGGCGGCCAGGGTACCGACGAGCAGGGGGATGAACATCCGCAGCATGCCCTGGACCAGGATGAAACGACTCATCCCCAGAATGCTGCCGACCACCAGGCTGGCGATCACGAAGTACAGGAAGTTGGCTTCCTTCATGAGCATTTTGGTGGCGTCGATCGTCGCCGGCCCGAAGAAGCCGTAGAACACCAGGATCGATGGCAGCATCAGGCACAGGATGGCGCCGCCGCCGATTTCCTTGAGGATCGGCAGGCGCGAGCCCAGCTGGCCGAAGAACACGCCCATGGTCATGATCACGGCGAGCCCGCCGATCATGTTCTTGGGCAGGAAGCCCAGATGGGCCGAGAGATAAACGATGACCGCGATGCCGAGAAAGATCGGCAGCGGGATGACGCCGATTTCGTAGGCGCAGAGGCTGCGCAGGCGTTGCACGAAACCGCCGTCGGGGGCGTTAAGGGTTTGCTCGTAGGGCTTGTTCATGTCGCGCTTTCCTCATGTTGTTTTTATCGAGGATTCAGAAACCACGGTTGGCCGGGGATGGATTGCCACTCGGTAGATCGATGCTATCCTTCGCGAATGACGCGATAAACAGCAAAAGTATGAGGCGTATGAACACGAATCGTGATCAATTTCCCTTGCCTGAAGACCTCAAGGTGTTCCTCACCGTCGTACGGAAAAACGGCTTCGCCAGCGCCGCCGAGGAGCTGGGGTATTCGCCGGCCTACATCAGCAAACGCATTTCCGTACTGGAAACCACGCTCTCGACCCGCCTGCTGCATCGCACGACAAGACGCATCGCACTGACCGACGACGGCGAGCGGGTGCGGGTGTGGGCGGAGAAGTTGCTGGGTGATTTCGATGATTTTGTCGGCGAGATATCCGAGGCGCGGCAACAGCCCATGGGCTCGTTGCACATCTGCAGCAGCTTCGGTTTTGGCCGCAACCATGTGGCGCCGGCCATCTGCGAGCTGTCGCAGACCTATCCGAAGCTCGAGCTGCGCCTGGACGTGTTCGACCGCGTGGTCGATATCGTTGGCGAGGGCTTCGACCTGGAGATTCGCGTGGGGGATGACCTGCCGGGCCAGCATCTGGGGCGCAAACTGGTGAGCAACCAGCGGGTGCTGTGTGCGACGCCCGAGTACCTGGAACGGCGCGGTGTGCCGCAGTCGCTGGCTGACCTCAAAGACCACGATTGCCTGGTGCTCAAGGAGCGCAACAACGCGTTCGGCCTGTGGAACCTGACGAAGGACGGGCAGGAAGAATCGGTGCGTGTCAGCGGGCCGTTATCCTCCAACAACGGTGAGATCGTGTTGCAGTGGGCCTTGAGTGGCGGCGGGATCCTGTTGCGCTCGATGTGGGATGTGAAGCCGATGCTGGAGCAGGGGCGACTGGTGCAGGTGCTGCACGATTACACCCAGAGCGCCAACGTGTGGGCGGTATACCCGACGCGGCTGAGCCAGTCGGCCAAGCTGCGGGTTTGTGTCGAGTTTCTGGAGGAATATTTTCGTCATCTGTCTCTGTAGGAGCGAGCTTGCTCCGGGCGGCGATCCGACGATGGATTCAAGAGCGCCGCGTTTAGCCAGTAAGCACGCGTTATCGTTAACGACCATCGCGAGCGAGCTCGCTCCCACAGGAATCTGCTCGGCCCGTTGCAACGTGGTGCCAATGGCATCGAGCCCCAGCAGCCGTTTTTTTACATTTACCACACCCCCCTTGTAGGAGCTGCCGCAGGCTGCGATCTTTTGATCTTGATTTGGGCCCGTCAAAAGCCAAAAGATCGCAGCCTGCGGCAGCTCCTACAAGGAAGGTCAGCTTGCTCGCGATGGATTCAAGAGCGCCGCGTTTAGCCAGTAAGCACGCGTTATCGTTAACGACCATCGCGAGCAGGCTCGCTCCTACAGGATCCTTATCAGACCAGCCATGGATTTTCCGCCAGGTGCCGGGTTTCGAACTGGCGAATCTGTTCGGCCCGTTGCAACGTGGTGCCAATGGCATCCAGCCCCAGCAGCAACGATTGCTTGCGCAGTTCATCGATCTCGAACGGGATCAGGTTGCCGTCCGCCAGTTCGATGGTTTGCTCCGGCAGGTTGACGCTGATTCGAGCCGTTGCCGGGTTGCTGGTCAACGCGGCAATCTGCTTGAGTTGTTCCTCGGTCAGCTGAATCGCCAACACCCCATTGCGCTGGCAATTGTCGTAGAAAATGCCGGCGAAACTGGTGCCGATCAGTGCGCGGATGCCCACTTGCTTCAGCCCCCAGACCGCATGTTCGCGACTCGAACCACAGCCGAAGTTGGCACCCACCACCAGAAACGCAGCCTCGCTCCAGGCCGGTTGGTTGAGGATGAACCGCGGATCGGGTGCGCCGGACTCAAGGAATCTCAAGTCAAAGAACAGGCCCTTGTCCAGGCCCTTGCGATCAATCCCTTTGAGGAACTGCTTGGGCATGATCACGTCGGTGTCGATGTTGGCGGCCAGGAGCGGGGCGGCGCTGCCGCTGACGATAGCGAAAGGTTGCATGGTTCAAGCCTCCAGCGCGAAGGTGCGCACGTCGGTCAAGTGCCCGGTAATCGCTGCGGCGGCGACCATGGCCGGGCTCATCAAATGGGTGCGCGCACCGGCGCCTTGCCGGCCTTCGAAGTTGCGGTTGGTGCTTGAGGCGCAGCGATCACCAGGGGCGAGCACATCGTCATTCATGGCCAGGCACATCGAGCAACCCGACTGGCGCCATTCAAAACCGGCGTCGAGGAAGATCTGCGCCAATCCTTCGTCTTCGGCCTGGTCACGCACCATCGTCGAACCGGGAACAATCATGGCCCGCACGTGGGCTGCCACCCGTTTGCCGCGCACGACACGGGCGACGTCGCGCAGGTCCTCGATGCGCGCATTGGTGCAGGAGCCGATGAAAGCGTGGCTGATCACCACGTCGCTGAGCGGCATGCCCGGCTCCAGGCCCATGTAGTTCAAGGCGCGTTGCATGCCCTGGCGCAGGATCAGGTCCGGCTGCGCGGCCGGGTCCGGCACATGCCCGCCCACCGGTGCGGCCTGATCGGGGCTGGTGCCCCAGGTGACCATGGGTTCGAGTGTCGCGACATCCAGAGTGACTTCGCGATCGAACACCGCACCCTCGTCGCTGTGCAGGCCGCGCCATGTTGCGACGGCCTGTTCCCACAGCTGACCCTGGGGTGCGCGGGGCTTGTGTTGCAGGTAGGCAAAAACCTTGTCATCCGGGGCCATGAACGCGCCTCGGGCGCCGGCCTCGACGGCCATGTTGCAGATGGTCATGCGCGCTTCGACGCTGAGGTCGCTGATCGCCGGGCCGGCGAACTCGATGGCGTAACCGGTGGCGCCCGAAGCGCCGATTTTCTCGATCAGGGCCATGATGATGTCCTTCGACGTCACGCCAGGCCCGAGCAGGCCATTGACCGTCACCCGCATCGTCTTCAGGCACTTGTAGACCAGGGTCTGCGAAGCCAGCAGGTGTTCGATTTCCGAGGTGCCGATGCCGAAGCCGAAGGCACCCAGGGCGCCGTAGGTGGTGGTGTGGCTGTCGCCGGCGGCAACGACCATGCCGGGCAGGATAAAGCCTTGTTCGGGGGCCACGACGTGCTCGATGCCCTGGCGCTTGTCCAGCACATCGAACAGTTCGATGCCGAAGTCGCGGCAGTTTTCTTCGAAGTAGGACACCTGACGGGCGCCGCCGGCGTCCGGCATGGCGGCAATACGTGTCGGCGCCGTGGGGTTGACGTGGTCGACCACCGCCAGCGTCGCGCTCGGGCGCCAGGCTTTGCGACCTGCGTCGCGCATGCCGCTGAAGGCTTGCGGGCTGGTGTATTCGTTGGCGACCTGGCGGTCGATGTACAGCAGCACATGGCCCTGATCGTCGAGGGCGCAGACGGTGTGACTGTCGATATGTTTCTGGTAGAGCGTTCTGGGGCTGTGCATGGTGTGGGCTCTTGTTGTCATGCGAGATCACGGAAACGTACCCACAGCATATTCGTCGCCATTCCTGCATCAAGCGCCATTGAGTGAAGACATTGAACACGTTGTGTGAATGATCGATGGCTGCCCGGGGTAAAGAAATCACCTGGAACACTGGGGGAAATGCCGTAATCGATGGGGTTCGTCTCAATACCCCGTCGGCAGGGGCTGCCTTAGGCTGTGGGCTTTTGGCAATCAAGTCGGCGGAGTCGTTATGCGTTTATTTGACCTGATCACTTTTACCGTGCGGGTGCGCACGGTGGCCGATGCACTGGCACGTATCGAGAATGAGTTGGCGAAGCCGGAAGTCGGCGGGGTGTTGATGGGTTGCTGGGCTTCGGAGATCGGCCCGTTGAACCAGATCGCCGTGCTGCGTGGCTATGCCGACGAGCACTCAAGGCAGGCAGAGCGCGAGCGTTTCCTGCTGGGGGGCGGGGCGTTTGGCGTCAACGAGTTCATCACCGACCTGCGCATCGAAAACTACACGCTGTTTCCCTTCCTCGAACCCTTGAGCGCCGGCCAGCACGGTCCGTTCTATGAGTTGCGCGTTTACGACCTGGTCAGCAGCGGCTTGCAGCCGACACTCGACGGCTGGAGAAACGCCATTGAAGCACGGACCAGCGAACAGTATTCGCCAGTGTACGCGGCGTTTTATGCCACCGACGGCGCGCTGCCGCGTTACCTGCACATCTGGCCGTGGCCCAGCCTTGAGCAGCGCTTGCAGGTGCGCACCCAGGCGGTCGCCGACGGCGCCTGGCCGCCGGAAAACTCCGGCCCGCAACTGCGTGACATGTGCTCGACGATCTACCTGCCGGCGAAGTTTTCGCCCTTGCAATGACGACGGCTCGGCTCATGCGCAGTCGAACGCTGCGGATTAGCGACGTGCCGGGAATGGCCCTGTAAACTGGCGGCGCAAAAGGCGCTCGCCTTACCCATTCAAGCAAGAGAACTTCCAATGGCAAACCACGACCTGACCTTTACGCCTGACCTCGATGCCGACTCGATTTCCTCCGACGTCGTCGGCTTCGGCGGTGTGCTGGTCTCCACCCAGATCCCGACCCGTGCCGACGGCAGTCTGGAGCTGGGCGACATCACCCTGCAAAGCGAATGCACCCTGCAAGCGCTGAAGGTTGCACTGGAACGTGCCGGCAGCTCCATGGACCGCGTGATGCACCTGACCATCTACCTCACCGACATGGCCGACCGCGCCGCGTTCAACGAGGTCTACAAACGCTACTTCGCCAAGCCGTGGCCAGTGCGCGCAGCTGTCGGGGTTGCCTCGCTGGCAGTGGAAGGCATGCGCGTGGAAGTGACCGCGATGGCGGCCAAGGCCTGATCTCGGCAACACACAAAAACCTGTGGGACATGGGCTGGATTTGTGGTCAACGCCGATCAACTGTGTTAGCGGGCTTGCTCGCGAAGGCGGCGTGTCAGCTTGCACAGGTGTTGACTGACCCAGCGCTTTCGCGGGCAAGCCCGCTCCCACAGTTGAATGTTGTTGTGCACAAATTCTGAGTACGACATAAAACCTTTTGTGGGAGCGGGCTTGCTCGCGAAGGCGGCGTGTCAGTCGACATCAATTTTGGCTGTCACACCGCTTTCGCGAGCAGGCTCGCTCCCACGGGGGATGTTGGACGTGGGCTAAATTTTTGCTCAACGCCGATCAAATGCAGGATTGAGGCTGGTCAGGCCTGCCCGAAACGCCACCCGGCAGCATACGGGTGCCGGTCGGGCGTTTCGCCGCTACAATGCACGCCTCGACCGTGACAAGCCTGACTAAAAAAACTATGTCTTTGCCCAAACATCACCTGGAATTGCTCAGCCCTGCCCGCGATGTCGCCATCGCCCGCGAGGCTATCCTGCATGGTGCCGATGCCGTGTACATCGGCGGCCCGAGCTTCGGCGCCCGCCACAACGCCTGCAACGAGGTGAGCGAGATTGCCGAACTGGTGGAATTCGCCCGTCGTTATCACGCGCGGATCTTCACCACCATCAACACGATCCTGCACGACAACGAACTGGAGCCGGCCCGCCAGCTGATCCACCAGTTGTACGACGCCGGCGTCGATGCGCTGATCGTCCAGGACCTGGGTGTGATGGAGCTGGACATCCCGCCGATCGAACTGCACGCCAGTACCCAGACGGACATCCGCACCCTGGAGCGGGCGAAGTTCCTCGATCAGGCCGGTTTCTCGCAACTGGTGCTGGCCCGTGAGCTGAACCTCAAGGAAATCCGCGCCATCGCCGACGAAACCGACGCGGCCATCGAGTTCTTTATCCATGGCGCGTTGTGCGTGGCGTTTTCCGGCCAGTGCAACATTTCCCACGCGCAGACCGGGCGTAGCGCCAACCGTGGCGACTGCTCCCAGGCTTGCCGTCTGCCGTACACCCTCAAGGACGAAAAAGGTGGGGTGATCGCTTACGAAAAGCACCTGCTGTCGATGAAGGACAACAACCAGAGCGCCAACATCCGCGCCCTGGTCGAGGCGGGCGTGCGTTCGTTCAAGATCGAAGGCCGCTACAAGGACATGGGCTATGTGAAGAACATCACTGCCTACTATCGCCAGCGTCTCGACGACGTCCTCGAAGACCGCCCGGACCTGGCCCGGGCTTCCAGCGGCCGCACCGCGCACTTCTTCCTGCCCGACCCGGAAAAGACCTTCCACCGTGGCAGCACCGATTACTTCGTCACTGACCGCAAGATCGATATCGGCGCCTTTGACTCGCCAACCTTCACCGGTCTGCCGGTGGGTGTGGTCGAGAAGGTCGCCAAGCGTGACATGCAGGTCGTGACGCACGAGCCGCTGTCCAACGGTGACGGCCTCAACGTGCTGGTCAAGCGTGAAGTGGTGGGTTTCCGCGCCAACATCGCCGAACCCAAGGGCGAATTCGAGGAAGACGGCGAGAAGCGTTATCGCTATCGCGTCGAGCCCAACGAGATGCCGGAGGGGATGTACAAGCTGCGCCCCAACCATCCGCTGAATCGCAATCTCGATCATAACTGGCAACAGGCGCTGCAACGGACCTCTGCCGAGCGTCGCATCGCCCTGAGCTGGGTCGCTCGCCTGCGCGAAGAACAGCTGGAACTGACAGCGACCAGCGAGGAGGGCATCAGCGCCAGCGTTACCCTGGCCGGCCCGTTCGGCGCGGCCAACAAGCCGGAGCAGGCGCTGGAGCAGTTGCAGGATCTGCTCGGCCAGCTGGGTACCACCCAGTACCACGCCATCGATATCAAGCTGGATGCGCCGCAGGCGTTCTTCATCCCGAACTCGCAGCTCAAGGCCTTGCGCCGCGAGGTGATCGAGGCCTTGACCCAGGCGCGGGTCGCCGCCCACCCGCGCGGCAGCCGTAAAGCCGAAACCACTCCGCCGCCGGTGTACCCGGAGTCACACCTGACGTTCCTGGCCAACGTCTACAACCAGAAGGCCCGCGACTTCTATCACCGCCATGGGGTCAAGCTGATCGATGCGGCCTACGAGGCCCACGAGGAAGCCGGCGAAGTGCCGGTGATGATCACCAAGCACTGCCTGCGCTTCTCCTTCAACCTGTGCCCGAAACAGGCCAAGGGCGTGACCGGCGTGCGCACCAAGGTCGCGCCGATGCAACTGATTCACGGCGATGAAGTGCTGACGCTGAAGTTCGATTGCAAGCCATGCGAGATGCACATCATCGGCAAGATGAAGGGCCACATCCTCAACCTGCCGCAACCGGGCAGCGTGGTCGGTCACATCAGCCCCGAAGACCTGCTCAAGACCATCCCGCGCGCACCGCACTGAGTGACCGGCGAGCGCGCCGCAACGGCGCGCTCGCCTGTTGTTCAATACCCCGTGTAATTGAAGTAGACGACTGCCACGGCAACAGCGAGGCCAAAGGCTGCCAGGGCTTTTGTCTGTGCGCTTGCCTGAAATTCACTCGACGCCTGCTCAAGGGGTTGCGAGTACGCGGTGGGGTCCTGGCGGCGGTGCCGCATGGCCCGATAGCTGTAGCGCAAGCCGATCAGCAGGGACATGGCGATCAGGCCGAGGATCAGCCGGCGTATCGTTGCCCGTTTTTCGGTGGCGGCCAGGCTGCCCTCGTGTTCACAGGCCGGACTCCCGAACTCCACCACGGAAATCGGTTGGTAGACCGCCGCGGACTGCTTTGCATCATTGTGCAGCGCCGCCATCTGTTCCAGATCCAGTGCCTGATACTTCCAGAGTGTCGACGATCCTTCCCGGCAGTAAGTGAACGCAACGGGGCTCGAGGCGCCGATGATGCACGCGTCATTGATGCCGATTTTTTCCAGGGTTTGCGTCGCAGACCGGGTGAAGTCCAGTTCGAGGACAGGAATGACGCCGTTGGCAGACACCGTGACCGACACCAGCAGGCCCGCCATGGCGCACAGGGTTGATATTTTCAAGGTTTGGGCGTCCTCGTTTGTAGTTTTTTTTGTTTTAAACGCGGAGTCTGGTTGCAGCCTGCTCTTGCTGGAGTCTAGACGCTGGCGACAAAGCCGGAGTTGCAGTCGACGCTATCCACAGGTCTCGAGGACGGCTTTTTCAGCTCGTTTGAATTCCTGTTTGATGTCGGTGGGGATGCGTTGCTTCTTGAGTTCCTGGCCGAGGAAGGGTTGATCGCTGCGGGAGTGGACCTCTGCGTCTTCGGCCGTTATCTGTGCTTCGATGGCGGCGGCGTGCTTGTCGATGACGGCATTGACCTCGGCTTCGTTCCTGGCCGTATCAAGTGCCAGGACCAGCTGGCCGGCCTCGGCTTTTTCGGCTTCGGCATAGGCTTCGACCGTCAACCCGGAGGCCAGGGCCCGCGCCTGGGTTTCCAGGCCATTGAGGTGCTCCCGGGCGGCCCTGCAGACCGCGTCCTGTCGCTGGCTCTCGATGTGTTCCCAGGTGTTCAGTCCATAAATCGCGGCCCCGACCACCAGGATGGTTGCAAAGGTGCCCATCAATTTGCCTTTCACATTTTGCGCCCTCAAATGACAAAGGAGGGGTGTTGAGCAAACGATTCCCGATTCCATCCCCTAAAGGAAAAGCGTAGCAGACGTGATCGGGCCGAATGTGCGCCGACCACTTCCCCGGGGCTCGGCTGAACACTAAGCGTCTGTTTTAAAAAAACAAATTGTTTTATTGGGGCTTCCCATACGAGGTAAAAGTTGGTAAATTGCCGCCCACTCTTGCACAGGTCCTCAGGGAGCTTGTCACGCAAGCAGGCAACAGCGCTTGTTGCCACTCAAGAAAGCGAGTGCCTGGCACTCATCGCAACAGATACAGGGGCGTCGCCAAGCGGTAAGGCAGCAGGTTTTGATCCTGCCATGCGTTGGTTCGAATCCAGCCGCCCCTGCCATTTTTTCTTCCTGCTCAATCAGAAAACACTCGGCCGACGGTTGTTATTCGTCGATTCGCCGGTTTTTTGCGTTCGTCATTCATGTCCCGGATGCTCCCTTGCAAACCCGCGTGCAGCCAAGGCTCGCGCAAGGTCTTTGTGCGCGTGCCTCTAGCGAAAGCGCTCCGGGATGGCCTCGGCAAACGGATACCAGGCAAACCAGGGCCGTGCCTCGTCGATCACCCGCTTGACCGAGGGCCTTTCGGTCAACCTGTCGAAATAAGCGCGCAAGTGGCGATGATCGTCGGCAAAGGGGACGAGGGTGCTGGCGTAGAACAGCGCTGGGGCGGCGGCGCAATCGGCCATGCTGAAAGCGGGACTTGCCACCCAGGTGCTTGCCGCCAGTTGCCGTTCAAGCAGGCCGTACGCCGTTGTCAGCGCGGCGCGCTCGCGGGTCAGGTCGCCGTTGGCGGCGTTCAGGCGGTCTGCGACGATCTTTTGCATGGGCACCTGGACGTGGAGGTCGAAAAAGCGATCCCACAGCCGCACTTCCAGGGCGGCTTCCCAGTCGTGGGGAATCAGGTGTGCCTGGCCGGCATGAAGCCGGTCCAGATATTCAATGATCACACTCGACTCCGGCACATTCTTTTGCCGGGTGTGATCGCGAAGCACCGGGAACTTGCCGATCGGCCACAGCGCTTGAAGTTCGGCCCGATCGGCGTCGTTGCCCAGATCGATAATCCTTTTCTCAAACTCGATGTCCAGTTCATAGAGGGCGATCAGCGCTTTGTGGCAGAACGACGAGAGCGGGTGGAAATAAAGAGTCAGTGACATCCTTCCATTCCTCGGTGAGATGCAAACCGCTTCATTATCCGTCGCCATCGGCCAATGCGCGAGGCGCTCCATCTTGATGTCCGGTGCGGGCTGTTCGGGTTAGAGTGCAGATCCTGGCCTGAATATCAGGCATGCCACGTTCAGGGTCATACCGCCATGCACCAGATCGGACTCATTGTTTATCCCGGTTTTCAGGTTCTGGGCCTGGCCATGTGTGCCGCCTTCGAATTGGCCAACAGTGCCGGTGACGAGCCGTTGTACCGCATTGCCTTGTTGTCCGAGCCGGGTGGCCTGGTGCAAACGTCCGCCGGTTTTGCCGTGCAGACCGAAGCGTTCGACCAGCGCGCATTCGATACGCTGCTGGTCCTGGGCGACAACCTGATCCGCCCGACCACTGCGGGCATGCTGGCGTTCTTGCGCCGCGCCAGTCACGGCACCCGACGCCTGGGCTCGATTTGCACGGGGGCGATTGCCTTGGCGGAGGCCGGTTTGCTTGATGGTCGGCGGGCGACCACCCACTGGGCGCATGTGCCGGCCTTTCGCAAGGCGTACCCGAACGTGAAGGTCGAGCAAGACCGGATCTTCGTCAATGATGGTCATCTGTGGACGGCGGCGGGCATGAGCGCGTGCGTGGACCTGGCGTTGGCGCTGGTGGAGCAGGACCTGGGCGCCGACCTTGCACGCAAGGTGGCGCGGCAATTGGTGGTGTACCACCGGCGTTCCGGCGGACAGTCGCAGTTTTCAGTGATGCTGGAACTGGCCCCCAAGACCGATCGGATTCAGGCCGCGCTGAACTATGCCAGGCAGAATCTCAAGTCCGCGCTGTCGGTCGAGGAGCTGGCCAGCGCGGCCAATCTCAGCCCCCGGCAATTCAGCCGGGTGTTTCATGCCGAAACCGGCCAGTCCCCGGCCAAGGCCATCGAACGCCTGCGGGTCGAGTCGGCCCGGTTGATGATGGAGACCGGGCGGCACTCCATCGATGTGGTGGCGACGGACACGGGGTTTGGTGACCGGGAGCGGATGCGTCGTGCTTTTATTCGTGCGTTCGGGCAGCCGCCGCAGGTGATTCAGCGGGCCAGTCGGGGTTGATTTGTTGATGTCCTGAAAGGTGGTATATACGACATTCAAGCCTTTTTATGATGGGTGTAATCTGGATCTCGTTGAAACTTTTCCTTCAGTGAGATCACCGCCATGCCCTTCGTCAAAGCCGCCGCCGTACAAATCAGTCCCGTTCTTTACAGCCGTGAAGGCACCGTCGACAAAGTGGTGCAGAAGATTCTCGAACTCGGCGAACAAGGCGTGCAATTCGCCGTGTTCCCGGAAACCGTCGTTCCGTACTACCCGTACTTTTCCTTCGTGCAATCGCCGTTCGAAATGGCCGCCGAACACCTCAAGCTGCTGGACCAGGCTGTCACCGTGCCTTCGCCCGCCACCGATGCCATCGGCGCTGCGGCCAGGCAGGTCGGCATGGTCGTGTCCATCGGCGTCAACGAGCGTGATGGCGGCACGCTGTACAACACGCAGTTGCTGTTCGATGCCGACGGCTCGCTGATCCAGCGCCGCCGCAAGATCTCCCCGACCTACCATGAACGCATGATCTGGGGCATGGGCGACGGCTCCGGCCTGCGGGCCGTCGACAGTGCGGCAGGGCGCATCGGGCAACTGGCCTGCTGGGAGCATTTCAACCCGCTGGCCCGTTATGCCTTGATGGCCGATGGCGAACAGATCCATGCGGCGATGTACCCGGGGTCGTTTGCCGGTCCCCTGTTCGCCTCGCAAATGGAAGTCAGCATTCGCCAGCATGCCCTGGAGGCCGCGTGCTTTGTGGTCAACTCCACGGCATGGCTGTACCCCGAGCAACAGGCGCAGATCATGGCGGATACCGGCTGCGCCATCGGCCCGATCTCCGGCGGCTGCTATACGGCGATCATCAGCCCGGATGGCACGGTGCTGGGCTCGGTGCAGGAAGGTGAAGGCGAGGTGATCGCCGACCTTGACATGGGCCTGATCGACAAGCGCAAACGCATGATGGATTCCCGCGGCCACTACAGTCGCCCGGAACTGCTGAGCCTGCTGATTGACCGTACACCGCACGCCCATGTGCATGAACGCAGTGCGCATCCGAAGCTGGCCGAACAGACGGGGATGGAGGAATTGATTGGATAGGTTGTTCAGGCAATTGCGGGGAACACCGATACCTGTAGGAGCGAGCTTGCTCGCGATGGAGGGCAACGATGATGCGGGGAGCCTGACACCCCGCGGTGCTCTCAGGTTTTTCGCGAGCAGGCTCGCTCCTACAGATATTTCGTGATCTGTGTGTCCCGGTGAAGTCCCCTTTTTTCAGCGACGCCAGAAGTAACGCGCCAGCAGGGCATCGAGGCTGAGCTTGCCGGCACCGGACAGCAGCAGCGGAGTGAGGGCCACCAGGTAGATCAAGGGCAGCTTGAAGTTGCCGTAACCCTTGTTGCTGATGGCGTAACCCTGGGCAAGTTCACTCAGGGTGTGCCAGTCGGCGGGCCAATGCACGGCGGCGGTGGCGACGAGGGTCACCACCATCAGGCTCAACGCCGAGAAGCGTGTGCCAAGGCCCACCAGCAAAGTCATGGCGAAGATCAATTCGGCCCACATCGACAGTTCCCAGTTCAGCGTCGCCGGAAGGTGGTCGAACGGAAACGGGAAGCGCTCCTGGATATCGGCGAACCAGTTCTGGCCGTGGAATTTTTCCAGGCCCGACTCGAGGAATTCCCAGGCAAGGAACACTCGCAGCGCCAGGGGCGCAACCCAGTTGCCGGCGCGGTCGAGGTTCAGGTTCAGGCCTTTGACGGCCGAGGAAATGGAGGTGTTCATGGACGATGATCTCCTTCAGGTCGGGGAGACGCGGCAAGGGCATGCCCCGTGAGTTGAGCGCTTTGATCGGCCAGGCCAATCGACCGGCGTATTTCATCAACGGGGTGTATCTGCGGTGTGTCGTTGGGGTGGGGTTTTGCGTGCGGGGTGTGTCTGGGGCGGGGCTGTACACACTGAGATACGTAAGCGCACAACCAGTGTGGGAGCGGGCTTGCTCGCGAAGGCTGTGTGTCAGTCGACATCAATTCTGACTGTCCTGCCGCTATCGCGAGCAAGCTCGCTCCCACAGTGGATGTTGGTCGTGGGCTGGATTTGGTCGACGCCAAACAAATGTGGGAGCG
>NZ_JAHUWF010000023.1:0-12924 GCF_019219205.1 Pseudomonas sp. PDM27
CACCCCGGCCGATAACTACAACGGCAGCGTGCCAACCGTCAGCTACACCGTCACCGACGGTTCCGGCAGCAACGTCACCTCGACCCTGACCATCAACGTCACCCCGGTTGACGACAGCTTTACCGACCTCAGCGAAAGCGTGACCACCGCCGAAGACACGGCCGTGACCGGCAGCGTCCTCACTGGCACGAGCAGCGTCGACGGTCCAGTCAGCGTGGTGAATTTCACCATCGACGGCGTTCCTGGGACTTTCAACGCCGGCCAGACCGCGACCATCGCCAACGTCGGCACCCTGGTGGTCGGAGCGAACGGCACCTACACTTTCACCCCGGCCACCAACTACAACGGCACGGTACCCACGGTGAGCTACACCGTCACCGACGGCTCCGGCAGCAATGTCACCTCGACCCTGAACATCAGCGTCACCCCGGTCGATGACCCGAGCGTCCTGATTGCAGATACAAAGACCGTCGATGAAGACCACGCTGCAACGGGCAACGTGCTTGGCAATGACATCGATGTCGACAACGCTCTGATTGTCGCGACATTCACCATACAAGGCGTCCCCGGCTCCTTTACCGCGGGTCAAGTCGCGACTATCTCCGGCGTCGGTACTGTGACTATCGCCACCAACGGCGATTACAGTTTCACCCCTGCCGCGAACTGGAACGGAACAGTTCCACAGATCGGCTACACCACCAACACCAACTCCACCAGCACGCTGGACATCACGGTCAACCCGGTCAACGACGCTCCGACCGTTAACGCCACTTCGGCCAGGGGTGATGAAGATCATTTGATCGCCGTGCAGCTCGGCGGCAATGACATTGACGGCAGCGTCAATCACTTCACCCTGACCAGCCTGCCGGCCAATGGCAAGTTTTACGCAGACGCCACCGGGACCATCGAGCTGACCGCCAGCAGCGTGATCTCCGCAACGGCCAATGGCGCAACGGTTTACTTCAAACCCACCGGCGACTGGAGTGGCACCACCAGCTTCACCTACAGCGCGACCGACAACGGTGGCATGCCTTCTGCTACTTCGGCGACCGGTACCATCGTCGTCGCGCCAGTCACCGATACCCCGAGCCTGTCGCTGACCGGTGGCGGTGTTGTTGCCTCGACCGACTTCCAGGAAGTCGCTGCGAGTATCGACGTCGATGTCAGCAAGCTCGGCAACGGCGCCTGGCACACTGACAACCACGGGGGCATGGTCGAAATCGGCAAAGCCAGCGTCTACGGTGCCGGCGGCAATAACCAGGTCATCGAACTCGAGCGTAATACCGGTGATGCGAGCAACCTCTACACCACTATCGATGCGAAGGCCGGCACCACGTACAACGTGTCGTTCGACTATGCACCGCGTGCCGGCGTAGATAATTCGCTCATCAACGTGTACTGGGGCGGTCAACTCATTGGCACCCTGAACACCTCGACCACGGGCATGCAGCACTACAGCTTCGACATTCCGGTCACTGCCGATGGCAACCAGAAACTCGAGTTCCGCGCTGGGGACAGCAACAGCCTGGGCGGCTTGCTGGACAACATCAATGTCACTCAGGTGCTCAACTCGGGCCTTGAAGACAACGCGATCCTGTTGTCCACCATCCAGGCCCACACCAATGACGCCGACGGCTCGGAAACGCTCACCCTCACACTGAACGGCTTGCCGGCGGGTTCCAGCCTCACCGATGGCACCCACACCTTCAATGCTGCCGACGGCTCGACGTCGGTGGACATTACGGGTTGGAACCTGTCCACGCTCAAGCTGACACCGCCGACGAACTTCAATGGCGACATCCCCCTGACCGTAACGGCCACCGCCAAAGACGGCGATGCCCCAAGCGCGAGCACTTCGCTGCCACTGGTGGTGCACGTGGCTGCCGTCGATGACGCCAGCGTGCTGCAGTCGGACCAGATCACCGTCGAAGAAGATCACAACGCGATCGGTAACGTGCTGACCAACGACCAGGATGTCGATAATGTCCTGAGCGTCGCAAGCTTCAGCGTGAACGGGGTCAACGGCAGTTTCACGGCGGGCCAGACCGCGACGATCACGGGTGTCGGTACGCTGATCATTTCCAGCAACGGCGACTACACCTTCAAGCCGGCTGCCGACTGGAATGGCAACGTTCCACAGGTGACATACACCACCAATACTGGCTCGAGCAGTACGCTGAACATCAGCGTTACGCCGGTCAACGACAACTTCACCGACGCCAACGAAACGCCCTCCACCCTGGAAGACACCGTCCTCAGCGGCAGCGTCCTCAATGGCACGAGCAGCGTCGATGGCCCGGTCAGCGTGGTCAACTTCACCATCGGTGAGACCACCTACGCCGCCGGCAGCACGGCAACCATCGCCAACGTCGGTACCCTGGTGATCGGTGCCAATGGGGCTTACACCTTCACCCCGGCTGCCAACTACAACGGCACGGTGCCGACCGTCACCTACACCGTCACTGACGGTTCGGGACCTAACGATACCTCGACCCTGAACATCAGCGTTACGCCGGTCAACGACAACTTCACCGACGCCAGCGAAACGGTCTCCACCCTGGAAGACACGGCCCTGAGCGGCAGCGTCCTCACTGGCACCTCGAGCGTCGATGGCGCGGTCAGCGTGGTCAACTTCACCATTGGTTCGACCACCTACACGGCCGGTACCACGGCGACCATTGCCAATGTCGGCACCCTGGTGATCGCGGCGAACGGCGCTTACACCTTCACCCCGGCCGCCAACTACAACGGCACGGTGCCAACCGTCACCTACACCGTCACTGACGGTTCGGGGACCAACGACACTTCGACCCTGAACATCAGCGTCACGCCGGTCGACGACAGCTTCACCGATGCCAACGAAACGCTCTCCACCCTGGAAGACACCGCCCTGACCGGCAGCGTTCTCACTGGCACGAGCAGCGTTGACGGCCCGGTCAGCGTGGTCAACTTCAGCATCGACGGTGTGACTGGTACTTTCAACGCCGGCCAGACTGCGACCATCGCCAACGTCGGCACCCTGGTCATTGGGGCCAACGGCGCTTACACCTTCACCCCGGCCGCCAACTACAACGGCACCGTGCCGACTGTTACCTACACCGTCACTGACGGTTCGGGAGCCAACGACACTTCGACCCTGAACATCAGCGTCACGCCGGTCAACGACAACTTCACCGACGCCAGCGAAACGCTCTCGACCCTGGAAGACACCGCCCTCAGCGGCAGCGTCCTCAGCGGCACAAGCAGCGTCGACGGCCCGGTCAGCGTGGTCAACTTCACCATCGGTGATACCACCTACACCGCTGGCAGCACGGCGACCATCGCCAACGTCGGTACCTTGGTCATTGCAGCGAACGGGGCTTACACCTTCACCCCCGCCGCCAACTACAACGGCACCGTGCCGACCGTCACCTACACCGTCACCGACGGTTCCGGCACAGACGACACTTCGACCCTGAACATCAGCGTTACGCCGGTCAACGACAACTTCACCGACGCCAGCGAAACGCTCTCGACCCTGGAAGACACTGCCCTCACCGGCAGCGTCCTCAGCGGCACGAGCAGCGTCGATGGCCCGGTCAGCGTGGTCAACTTCAGCATCGACGGTGTGACGGGTACTTTCAACGCCGGCCAGACTGCGACCATCGCCAACGTCGGCACCCTGGTGATCGCGGCGAACGGGGCTTACACCTTCACCCCGGCCGCCAACTACAACGGCACGGTGCCAACCGTTACCTACACCGTCACCGACGGTTCGGGACCTAACGACACCTCGACCCTGAACATCAGCGTTACGCCGGTCAACGACAACTTCACCGACGCCAACGAAAGCGTGACCACCGCTGAAGACACCGCCCTCACCGGCAGCGTCCTCAGTGGCACGAGCAGCGTCGATGGCCCGGTCAGCGTGGTCAACTTCACCATCGGTGATACCGCCTACGCCGCCGGCAGCACGGCGACCATCACCAACGTCGGTACCCTGGTGATCGCGGCGAACGGGGCTTACACCTTCACCCCGGCTGCCAACTACAACGGCACTGTGCCAACGGTTACCTACACCATCACTGACGGTTCCGGCACAGACGACACTTCGACCCTGAACATCAGCGTTACCCCGGTCGATGACAGCTTCACCGATATCAGTGAAAGCGTGACCACCGCTGAAGATACGGTCCTCACCGGCAGCGTCCTCACCGGCACCTCGAGCGTCGACGGCCCGGTCAGTGTGGTCAACTTCACCATTGGTTCGACCACCTACACGGCCGGTACCACGGCGACCATTGCCAATGTCGGCACCCTGGTGATCGCGGCGAACGGCGCTTACACCTTCACCCCGGCCGCCAACTACAACGGCACGGTGCCAACCGTCACCTACACCGTCACTGACGGTTCGGGGACCAACGACACTTCGACCCTGAACATCAGCGTCACGCCGGTCGACGACAGCTTCACCGATGCCAACGAAACGCTCTCCACCCTGGAAGACACCGCCCTGACCGGCAGCGTTCTCACTGGCACGAGCAGCGTTGACGGCCCGGTCAGCGTGGTCAACTTCAGCATCGACGGTGTGACTGGCACCTTCAACGCCGGCCAGACCGCGACCATCGCCAACGTCGGTACCCTGGTGATCGGTGCCAATGGGGCTTACACCTTCACCCCAGCTGCCAATTACAACGGCACGGTGCCGACCGTCACCTATACCGTCACCGACGGTTCGGGACCCAACGACACCTCGACCCTGAACATCAGCGTTACGCCGGTCGACGACAGCTTCACCGACGCCAACGAAACGCTCTCAACCCTGGAAGATACTGCCTTGACCGGCAGCGTCCTCAGCGGCACCTCGAGCGTTGACGGCCCGGTCAGCGTGGTCAACTTCAGCATCGACGGCGTTCCTGGCACCTTTACCGCCGGCCAGACCGCGACCATCGCCAACGTCGGCACCCTGGTGATCGCGGCGAACGGTGCTTACACCTTCACCCCGGCTGCCAACTACAACGGCACCGTGCCAACCGTCACCTACAGCGTCACCGACGGTTCAGGACCTAACGACACCTCGACCCTGAACATCAGTGTCACCCCGGTCGATGACAGCTTCACCGACGCCAACGAAACGCTCTCGACCCTTGAAGACACCGCCCTGACGGGCAGCGTTCTCACTGGCACCTCGAGCGTCGATGGCGCGGTCAGCGTGGTCAACTTCACCATTGGTTCGACCACCTACACGGCCGGTACCACGGCGACCATTGCCAATGTCGGCACTCTGGTGATCGCGGCGAACGGCGCTTACACCTTCACTCCGGCCGCCAACTACAACGGCACCGTGCCGACCGTCACCTACACCGTCACCGACGGTTCGGGAACCAACGACACTTCGACCCTGAACATCAGCGTCACGCCGGTCGACGACAGCTTCACCGACGCCAACGAAACGCTCTCGACCCTGGAAGACACTGCCCTCACCGGCAGCGTCCTCACTGGCACCAGCAGCGTCGACGGCCCGGTCAGCGTGGTCAACTTCACCATCGGTGATACCACCTTCACCGCTGGCAGCACGGCGACCATCGCCAACGTCGGTACCCTGGTGATCACCGCGAACGGGGCTTACACCTTCACCCCGGCCGCCAACTACAACGGCACGGTGCCGACCGTCACCTACACCGTCACCGACGGTTCGGGACCTAACGACACCTCGACCCTGAACATCAGCGTCACGCCGGTCAACGACAGCTTCACCGACGCCAGCGAAACGCTCTCGACCCTGGAAGACACTGCCTTGACCGGCAGCGTTCTCACCGGCACGAGCAGCGTCGATGGCCCGGTCAGCGTGGTCAACTTCACCATCGGTTCGACCACCTACACGGCCGGTACCACGGCGACCATCGCCAATGTCGGTACCCTGGTGATCGCAGCCAGCGGCGCCTACACCTTCACCCCGGTCGCCAACTACAACGGCACAGTGCCAACCGTCACCTACACCGTCACCGACGGTTTGGGACCCAACGTCACCTCGACCCTGAATATCAGCGTCACGCCAGTCGATGACCCGAGTGTGCTGGCTGCGGACCTCAAAACCACTCTTGAGGACCAGATCTCCACCGGTAACGTACTGACCAACGACCGTGATGTGGACAACGCTCTCAGCGTGACCAAGTTCACTATCGGTGGCATCGAGTACAGCGCGGGGGGGACCGCCACCATCGCAAACGTGGGCAGGCTGACGCTCGGTGCCAACGGTGACTACAGCTTTACCCCTGCCGACAATTGGAGTGGCAAGGTTCCGACTGTGACCTACACCACCAATACCGGCTCAAGCACCACGCTGGACCTTAGTGTGACCGCGGTCGCGGATACTCCGATCGTGACCGCCACCACGTCTCAGGTGGCCGAGAACAGCAGCATCGCGTTGGGCTTGAAGGTAACGTCAGTGGACACTGATGGCTCTGAAACCCAGACCATTACCTCGATCGCCGGCATCCCTGCAGGTGCGACCCTGACCGATGGCACGCACACCTTTACCGGCACCACCGGTAACGGCGTCGTCAACCTCAGCGGGTGGGACGTGAGCAAGTTGAGCTACACCCCGGCACCGTACGCCACCGGCACCAACACGCTGACCGTTACGGCAGTCTCGACCGAGAGCCAGGGTGATTCGGCCAGCAATACGACGCAGATTCCGATCACGATCAATCCAGCGGTCTATAACCCGCTCACTGCCACCGCAGGTAACGACACCGTCACCGGCACCAGTGGCAATGACATCGTGGTGTCGGATGTCGGCGGGCTGACGGTCGCACCAGGTCAGAACTACAATATCGCCTTCATGGTCGACAGCTCGGGCAGTATGGGCGACGCCTCCATGTCGGCGGCGAAGAAGTCTCTGGAGGCGGTGTTTACTTCACTGATCGCCAGTGCGACCTCGAAAGACGCGAATCCGGGTACTGTGAAAGTGTTCCTCGTGGACTTCGACACGACAGTCAAACAGTCGATTTCGATCGACCTGTCCAGCAAAGATGCCCTGGCGAACTTGAAGTCGGTTCTCGACGGCATGAAATCGGGTGGATACACCAACTACGAGGACGTGTTCAAGACCACCGCCAACTGGTTCTACAGTGCTGATGCGAAGAGCAACCCTAATGCGATCAATCTCACCTACTTCATAACCGACGGTGAGCCAACCGCTTACACCAGCTATGAACAGACCAACCCAGTCGTCGTCGACTTCAAGTCCAACAGCGCCACGGACCTGACCCTGGACAGCCTGTTGAAACTGGGTGACTACAGGCCTGGCTATGCGTTCACCACAGTGATCGGCGGTGCGACTCGTACGCTGGTCGATGCCAATGGCGCCGTTTACAAATGGAGTGAGGACGGCAAGGGTAACTGGAGCTCTTCCAAGTACAGTGGCCTGACACTTCATGCGCAAGGCGACGGCACTTATGAGCTGTCGGCCAACGATGGCGATGGTTACGTCGATAGAACCAGTGCCTCAAATGCCGCAGCGGCATTTGCCCTGCTGGCGGCTGCCAACTCCACTGTGCAAGCCATCGGCCTGAACGGCGAAGTCAAGGAAAGCGATCTGGCGCCGTACAACACCACCGACGGCAAGCCGCTGGCCAATATCAACCCCGCGGATCTGGCCAACGCGATTCTCGGCCACAGCGAGGCCACGCTACCAGGTCAAGACACCGTCAACAGCGGTGATGGCAATGACATCATCTTCGGCGACCTGGTGAGCTTCAATAGCGTCACCGGCGAGGGTTACGCTTCGCTGCAGGCGTTTGTCGGCCTGCAAACCGGAGCCGAGACCAACCAGGTCACACCAAGCAATGTGCACCAGTACATCACCGAGCACTACAGCGTGTTCGATGTGTCCGGCGCTCAGGATGGTGCCGATACGCTGCTCGGTGGTGCCGGCAATGACATCATCTTCGGCCAGGGCGGCGACGACAAACTCTACGGCGGCACCGGCAATGACATCCTGCTCGGCGGTACCGGAAACGACTTGCTCGACGGTGGCGACGGTAATGACATCCTCCTGGGCGGTAAAGGCAATGACACCCTGACTGGCGGTTTGGGCGGCGACACCTTCGTCTGGAAAGCCGGCGACACCGGCAACGACGTGATCAAGGACTTCAAGGCCAACGAAGGCGACCGGATCGACCTGCGCGATCTGTTGCAGGGCGAAACCGGCAGCACCATCGACAACTTCCTGAAGATCACCACGGTCGATGGCGTGTCGTCGCTGCAAGTCAGCTCGACGGGTCAGTTCAACTCTGGCAACGCCGCAGCCGCCACGCCGGATGTGACGATCAAGCTGGAGGGCAACAACTGGTCAAGCGCCAACCTGCACAACCTGATTGCCGGTAGCGACCCGACCATCAAAATCGATCACAACAACAGCTGATGCATGAAAACGGCCGCCCCCTTCCGGGGCGGTCGTCACGTTTGTGTCCACTGCCCGGTGACGATTTCGTCGCTGCGCCACATACTGGCGCGCAGTTGACCTATGCTGCTGACAGCAAGACGCTGGTTCAATTCTGAGGGATGCTCAATGTTTTACGTGCAACGCGATGCGCAGGGCCTGTTGGTACGCGTGGAGCCCGCCGCCTACGCCGAGGCCACTGAAACGCTGCCGGCCGACAATCATGAAATCCAGGCCTGGTTTGCCAATGCGGCTGTGGAGAACAGCCTCAAACAACTCAAGCAAAGTGACCTGGAAATGATCCGGGTACTCGATGACTTGATTCAGGTGCTGACCCAGAAAGGCGTGATCCGCGTCACCGACCTGCCGACGGCGGCCCAGGCCAAACTCATGGACCGAAACCAGGCCCGTGAAGCCTTGGGTGGCTTGAGCCAATTGATCGATGATGAAGAGACCGGGTTGATCTGACACACCCTTGCGATCACTCCCACGCGCTGCGTGGGAGCGATCAAATCAGCGCCAGGGCTTGGGCTCGCCGAACAGCTGGCCCTGCACACCGTATAGTCCCATCTCGCGAATCACCGACAACTCGCCTTCCGTCTCGACCCGTTCGGCAATCAGTGGCAAATCGATGCTGTGCGCCGCTCGTTGGATCGCCTCGATGAACAGGCGTTTGTCACTCTCCAGATCAATCGAGCGAATGTAGCTGCCATCGATCTTCAGGTACGCCAGCCCCAGCCGCGCCAGGTTGCCGATCATGCTGAAGCGTCCGCCAAAACGTTGCAGGCTCAGTGAGAAGCCGAGTTCGCGCAGGCGCCGGGTCAGTTGCTCCAGTACCGCCTGATCAGGCAGTTGTTCTTCGCCAATCTCCAGGGTCAGACGCGGGCCGAGGTTGGAATGCGCACGCAGTAGCTCGAAAATTTTGTTTTGCGCCTGCGGGTCGCCCAGGGTCGCCGACGACAGATTCAGCGCCAGCGACTCTTCATGTTCGCTCATTTGCGCCAATACCCGTTCGAGCATCAGCCGATCCAGACGCGCGGTCCAGCCGAAGCGCTCCAGCCAAGGCAGAAAACGCCCGGCGGGGATGGTCTGGCCGTGTTCGTCGAGCAGTCGCGACAACACTTTGTAATGCAGTACCAGTTGCGTGTCCTGGGCGGCCACTACCGGTTGGAAATACAGCTCGAAGCGCCGCTGTGTCAGCGCCTGGTCAAGCATCAGGTGCCAGGCGTGGTGATCGTCGCCGACACTGGCCGAGAGGCTGTGTTCGATGCAGGCCCAATTCTGCTCGCCCTGGCCTTCGGCCTGGGCCAGCGCCTGATCACCGAGGCTGAGCACGGCTTGCGGCGAGTCACCATGAGCGAAAGGCGCCAGGCCGATAGACGCTACGGCAGCCACATCAGTGGCGCCGGTAGCGTGCAGACTGGCCAGGGCGCTGTCGAGATTTTGCGCCAGTTGCAACGCTTCTTCGCGCACCAGCCCCGGTGCCAGTACTGCAAACTCGCCGCCACGGATACGGGTCACCAGGTTCTGGGTCTCCGGATACTTGGCGCACTCGCGAGTCAGTTGCTCACCGACGGCCTTGAGCACTTCATCGGTGCGCTGGCCACCGAGACGCTGGTTGAGGCCGGCCAGATCCTTGACCCGCAACAGCAGCAGATAACCGGAGCTGGCCTGCTCCGGGTTGCTCACCCGCGCATTCAGTTGCATCTCGAAATAGCGCCGGTTGGCCAACCCGGTCAACGAATCCTGATAGGACTCGACCCGCAGCTTTTCACTACGCTCGGCCTGCTCCTGGAACAGCGCCTTGAGCTTCTCGACCATCTGGTTCATGGCCTGCACGACCCGGCGAAGCTCCGGAGTGCGCGGCAGTTCCGGCAAGCTGAGGAACTCCCGTCGGGCGATGGCGTGGGATTGCTTGACCATGTAATCCAGCGGTCGCAATTGCTGGCGCAGCAACAGCGCGCCAAGCACCGCACTGACGGCGCCGCATAGCAGCAACCAGCCCAGGCTGCCCAAAGCGCTTTGCCACAACTTGGCCAGCGCGAACATCGGATGGCTGACGACCTCGACCCGGGCAGCCTGCTCCCAGCCGCGGCTGACGATCGCATCACCACCGGCGGGCTCCAGGCCGATCAGTTTGACGAACCAGTCCGGAACGTTGTTGACCGCCGGAATGCCCGTGCGCTCAACCAGGGGCTGGTCGGTCTTCAGATCGACCACGCGGATGCTCGCGTAGTAACCGCTGTCGAAAATCGAGCTGACCAGCAACTCGACCATCGCCGGGTCGTCGATATTCGGGGTCAGGGAAAGCGCCAGCGCGGTCGCGGCGTCCTGGGCATGGGAGCGCAACTGGTTGACGTACTGAGTGCGCGAGCTCTCCAGGCTGACCATGAAACTGCCGGTGAAGGCGACCACCAGGAACAGACAGATAGCAATCAACAGCTGTTTGAACAAAGACATCTGAGCACGTGCTCCTAGTTAGTCGTCTCGACCGGGAATCCTTCGGCCTGCATTTTCTTCAACACATCCTGCCAGCGCGACAGACGCTTGGTATCGCCGACCTTTTTGTTGCCTTTGGCACCCGGCAACCACAATCCCTCTGCGTTGAAAGAGTAGACCGGCAGCAAATCCTTTCGTTGGCTGGCCGGCTTGATTGCATCTATCAGGCTGTCGAGCACCAGGGGCTCGGCCTCCGGACTCGAGTAGTAGGTCAGCACCATGTGCGCGCGGTTCTGGGTCAGTGCCTTGACGTAGGTAATCCGCAGCTTTTCACTGGCTACACCGAGGTGACGCAGGCTGAAGTACTTGGCAATAGCGTAGTCTTCACAGTCGCCGGCGCCTTTCCACAAAGCTTCGGTCGGGGTTTCCCAGTAGTCGACTTCATGCCACAGATCGATGTCTTCAACGTATCGCAGCTGTTTGTTGAAGAAGCGATTGACCACATTGAGTTGTTCCGACTCGCCGATCTGCTTCTGACTGGCCAACAAATATTGCCAATCATTAATGCGTTGCTGACCCTCTCCCAAAGGTCCGTACAATGCCTGCGCCCGCCGGCTGATCAGGGAAAAGTCCCAATCGGCACTCAAGCTGCCCAGCATCACGCCAGCCAGCAGCAATGCGCTACACAGCCAGCGTAAAATCCGGGGGATCGTTAAACATGCCGCCAATGCGAGGCATCCTGGGTAGACAGGAGAGAGTCGTTCGAATGGTGAAGGTTAGACCGGAAAAAGACAATGGCACGGTGAGATCACTGGCGGCGCGCTAAACTGCAGGAAAGGCACTCGTTCACTTGTTTGACAAGCTGTCAGGCAGTCACTAGTGTCATTTGGATCCAAAAATTTCATTATTCAGGGTGCGTTTAGTGACACAAAAGCCCAACCCTCTCAGCAGTATCAAGGTCAACGGGCCGATTCCCGCACATCTGGCACGCTCGGTGATAGAGGAAACCCTGCGCGCGGCAATACTTGACGGGCGCATCCCTTGCGGTGCGGCCCTGCGTCAGCAAGACCTCGCCGACCTGTTCGGCGTCAGCCGCATGCCCGTTCGCGAAGCCTTGCGCCAGCTCGAAGCACAGTCGTTGCTCAATGTGGTGGCCCATAAAGGCGCCGTGGTCGCGCCGCTGGTCCAGGGAGACGCCGTTGAAACCTACGCCCTGCGCATCCTGCTGGAATCGGAGGCCCTGCGTCTCTCGGTGCCATTGCTCCAGGACGAAGATCTGGAACAGGCTGCCCGCTACATCGACGAACTCGAAACGCAAAGCGACTACACCGAAATCGGCCGGCTCAACCGCTTGTTCCACATGACGCTTTACAGCCGGGCGCCCAATCGCCGGCTGTTGAAACTGGTTGAAGACGGCCTGAACGAGGAAGAGCGCTTCCTGCGTTTCAACCTGGAAGCCATGGGCCTGGGCAAACTGTCCCAGGACGACCACCAGGCATTGTTGCGGGCCGCCGAGGAACGGGACGTAGAGCGCTCCGTGAAGCTGCTCGAACATCATCTGAACCGAGGGGTCGAGGTCATTACACGCTACCTCAACAGCCCTGAAGTCCAGGCCAGGAACACGCCGAAGTAACCCGCAACGGCAGGTGCAAGACGTGAGAAAGCCCGTTGTGGAGAGGCTCCACAACGGGCTTTTCAGTACCCCTGAAACGACAAAACCCCTGTCTGCGTTAGCAGACAGGGGTTTTGGAATTCAATCTTGACGATGACCTACTCTCACATGGGGAAACCCCACACTACCATCGGCGATGCATCGTTTCACTTCTGAGTTCGGGATGGGATCAGGTGGTTCCAACGCTCTATGGTCGTCAAGAAATTCTGTGACCAGCCCGTTAGAACATCAACGTGCCAGTGAAAATGGGTGACTTCTACTAAAAACAAAACCCCTACCTGCATACGCAGATAGGGGTTTCGGAATTTAATCTTGACGATGACCTACTCTCACATGGGGAAACCCCACACTACCATCGGCGATGCATCGTTTCACTTCTGAGTTCGGG
>NZ_JAHUWF010000024.1:0-10022 GCF_019219205.1 Pseudomonas sp. PDM27
CAACCATCGCCGTTGCCACTCTGCCTCGAACAACTTGCCGCCTGCGCTGTATGAGCAACAGGCGGCTTAATGCTCCTACAGAGCGGTTCAAAAAAAATGAACCACTACACCGCAGGCTGCGATCTTTGCTTTAAGCGAGGGGAAGGGAAAAGCTGAAGACCGCGCCGCACGGCGCCAGGTTTTGCGCCCAGATATCGCCCCGGTGGCGGCCGATGATGTTCTTGCACAGCGCCAGGCCAATGCCGTTGCCGCTGACTTTGGAAGAAAAAAAGCCGTCGAACAGCTTCTCCTGCGCCTGGGCCTGGATGCCACGGCCGCAGTCTTCGATTCGCACCAGCGCCACCTCGTTGTCGCGGCTGGCCTGGATACGCAACACGCGGCGTTCGGCCGGCAGGTCGGCCATTTCTTCGATGGCGTTGAAGGCCAGGTTGAGGATCACCTGGCCGATCAGCACCTTCTCGCAACTCACCATCAGCGGTTCGGGCGAGGCGATGATTTCCACGCGCACCCGGCTCGGATCGGCCCGCAGGCTGATGAAGTAGCGGGTTTCGCGCAGCAGCTCATTAAGGTCGACCCGCTGTTCGGATTGCTCCAGCTTGACCACGTAATCGCGCACGCTCTTGATGATCACCGAGGCATGCTCGATTTGCCGTACCGCGTTTTGCAAACCCCAGGCGACGTCCTGATCGGTTTCGCCGGCGTTGCCCAGGCGAATCATCGTGCCTTCGATGAAGTTGCGGGTGGCGGCCAAGGGTTGGCTCAGTTCGTGGGCGATGGCCACGGCCATTTCACCCATGGCGTTGTAGCGCGCCAGGTACTCGAGCTTCTGCTCGCTGACCCGCCGCGCCTCCTCGGCCTGGACCTGCTCGGTGACGTCGCGGAACAGCAGCAGATGGCCGACCAGATCATCCTCGATCTCGATGTAGCGGCAGGTCGCGTCATGCCAGCGCCACTCGCCATCGCGGCGCTGCACCTTGTAATGCACGTTGAACGGCGCGTGCTCCGGCGTTTCATGGGCAAACTGTTGCAGCAGGCGCTGGCTGGATGCGTCGTCGCACCAGGCCAGGAAGTTCTTGCCCATCAGCTGGTGCACTTCGCTGTTGAGCAGGTGCGCGCCGGAGTCGCTGATAAAACGGATATCACCTTCGGGGCCGAGCACCGCCACGCCTTCGGCCAGGTCCTGCATGAAAGCCTTGAGCCGGCTCTCGAACCGCTTGAGGTCGCGCTTGACCTTGTCCTCTTTGGAGATGTCGCGGAACTGCACCATCAACACGTCGCGACCGTCCAGGTGCACCAGGGTCGCCACCGCCTCGGAAAGAATCTCCACCCCTTGCTTGGAGCGATAGCACCACTCGATGGCGCGCTGCCCGGTGCGCGCCGCGCCTTCGAGCCAGCGCAAGCCGACCGAACGCCGGTACTTCGGCGCATCGCGGGTCATGTCCGGGGCCTTGAGCGGCGTCAGTTCCTCCAGGGTAAAGCCCAGCGCCGCCAGGGCAGCGGCGTTGGCCCAGAGAATCTCCTTGGTGTGCGCGTCATGAAGAATGATGCACAGCGGCATGGCTTCGATCAGGGCAAAAAAGTCGTTCGGTTTTGGAAGGTACATCGCACGGCCCTTGGCGGCAGAGATTTGCAGTATGGCGTTTTATACCTGCTCGCACAGCGCGATGCGCTCAGAGGTAACCGGCGTGGACCTAGGGGTTTTCTTTAGCGAGGGGGCTGCACGCACCAATAGTGGCGGGTGGATGCGGTTTTTACACTGGACTCCAATGCAAGGGCAACGACCCGACCCTTGTAGGAGCGAGCTTGCTCGCGATGAACCTGAGAGCGCCACGGGGTGCCAGGTTTCCAGCGTCATCGTTGACGACCATCGCGAGCAAGCTCGCTCCTACAAGGAGCGGTGGAGCCCTCTAACAATAATCAAAACGGAGAACTAGCCCATGCTGCGGCAACAAGACCCTGTGTCCGGCCCGGTCGTGCCAATGGTCGAGAGTCAGCTATTTGAGCAGGTGCTGGATGAGGTTCGCCAACGCCGCGAGGAATTCGACGCCGGCTCCCACGTGCCTCGGGACATGATCGAGCGCTTCAAGCAGGTGGGCATCTACCGCGCCGCCACGCCGAAATGCTACGGCGGCGACGCCCTGGCACCGGCGTTGTTCCTGCACATGATCGAACGCATCTCCGAAGCCGACGGCTCGGCGGGCTGGGTCGCCAGCTTCGGCAGCGCCGGTGTCTACCTGGCGGCCTTGCCACCGCAAACCCTGGCTGAAATCTACGCCGAGAGCCCGGACCTGGTGTTCGCCGGCGGGTTGTTCCCGTTGCAGCCAGCCGAGGCGGTGGAAGGCGGCTGGCAGGTCAACGGCACCTGGAAGTTCGCCAGCGGCAGCAAAGGCGCGGACCTGCTGGGTGTCGGCATCGGCGCCAGTGGGGCGGGCGGCAAACCGCGCACGGCGGTGTTCCCGGCCAGCCAGGTCGAGATCGTCGAGAACTGGGATGTGGTCGGCCTCAAGGGTACCGGCAGCCATGACCTGCGTGTCACCGACAAATTCGTCGAGGACCGCTGGACCTTCATCCGTGGCGGTGCCGCCACCATCGACGAACCGCTGTTCCGCTACCCGTCGATCGCCTACGCCGCGCAAGTGCTGGCGGTGGTCAACCTCGGCCTGGCCCGTGCAGCGCTGGACGAAATCAGCCGCATGGCCGGCGCTGGCGGCATTACCGGTGCGCCGAAAATGGCCGACCGCGCTTACGTGCGCATCGAGATCGCCAGGGCCGAAGCCAAGCTGATGGCCGCACGGGGGTTCTTCTACAACGCCACCGAACAGGTGTGGAACTCGATCCTGGCCGGCAACCCGGTCACGCCGGAGCAGACCAGCCTGCTGCGCCTGTCGGCGATCCATGTCTCCCAGGCGGGTGCCGAGGTGGTGCAGAGCGCCTACAGCCTGGCCGGGACCACCGCGATTTACCTGCGTCATCCGCTGCAACGCTACCTGCGTGACTCGATGGTGGTGACCCAGCACGCCTTCCTCAGCGAAGGGCTGTACGACGGCGCCGGCTCGGTGTTCCTCGGCGTGCCGCCGTTCCCGGGCTACATCTGATTTTTCATTACTTTTTCAAGGATCAACACCATGTCCCAAGCTACCCAGGAACCGTTGCGCGTCGTCTTCTGCATCGGCATCACCCAGAACTTTTTCGACCTGCCCACCGGCGAAGGCCTGAGCGTGTGGAAGGGCTTCAGCCAGATGATGGGCTCCCTCGGCGCCATGCCCGGCATCACCGTGCTCGGTGCCATGGACGACGACCGCCTGATGGTCGGCCCGTCGACCACCTCGCCCTGGACGGTGTACATCATGGCCGACGTCGACTGCCACCAGTCGGTGATCGACGCCTGCAACCTGTTTCGCACCACGCCGGTGGGTGAGTACAGCCTGTGGCGCTACGCCAAGGTGGAAGCGCGCATCGGTCGCCCGCTGACCATCCCTGACGCGGCCAGGGTGTAAGCCATGAACGAGGCCTTGCTGCAGCGTCTTCAGACGCTCGAAGGGGAAAGCGCGGTGCGCCGTTTGATGGCGCGCTACATGGACCTGTGCGATGTGCCGAGGGCTGTCACCCACGTCAGCGATCTGGCCCGGTTATTCACTGAGGATGCGATCTGGGAAGGCGTCGGCAGCCAGACCGCGCAGACCTTCGGCCAACACCGTGGACGCGAGGCCGTGGCCGCATTTGTCGGCGGTTACCTGCCGCCTTCGGACCACTTCCGACTGAACCTGCATTACCTCACCAGCGAGTCGATCGTGGTCGACGGTGATCGGGCGCAGGGGCAGTGGATCATGCAGCAGATCTCGACCTACGCCGATGGCCGCAGCGAGCTGTTCGGCACGCGGCTGAACATCGATTTCCGCTGCGTCGACGGCACTTGGCTGATCGCCCATTTCCGCACGCAACGGCTGTTCAACATGGAGCTCTTCACTTTGGGAGCGGGCACATGAGTACTTTCATCAGCGAATTCCTCCTCGGTGGCAACGGCAAGCGCGTGGCCATCAAGGACTCCATCGACATCGCCGGCCACCCGACCCGCTCGGGCAGCCGTGCCTTCGCCGATGCACCCGCTGCAACGAAAAACGCCGAAGTGGTCGACGCGATCCTCGACGCCGGCTGGCAGATCGTCGGCAAGACCAACCTGCATGAACTGGCCTTCGGCGTGACCGGCATCAACGACTGGACCGGCACACCGGTGAACCCGCAGGCGCCGGACCGGGTGCCGGGCGGTTCCTCCAGCGGTTCGGCCTCGGCGGTCGCCGCCGGCCTGGCAGACATCGCCATCGGCACCGACACCGGAGGTTCGGTGCGGGTGCCGGCAGCGTGCTGCGGTATCGCCGGGCTCAAGCCGACCTATGGCCGTGTCAGCCGCATCGGTGCGCATCCACTGGAATCCAGCCTCGATTGCGTCGGGCCGTTCGCCAGGACCATGGACGATCTGATCGCCGCCATGCAGGTGATTTGCCCAGGTTTTGACGTGCAGGGACTGCCCGCAGACGGCGCGAAAGTCGGCTTCCTCGACGTGGCCTGTGACGCGCATCTGCAAGCCAGTCTCGGTGCCGCGGCCGACCGTGCCGGCTGGCGTCGCAGCCACCTGCACCTGAGCGAATTCGAAGCCGCGTTCGCCGCCGGCCTGACCGTGATCAACTTTGAAAACTGGGCCGCGTTCGGTCATCTCACCGGCAAAGGCCTGATCGGCGCCGATGTCGAGACACGCCTGCTGGCGGCCAGCCGTACTACGCGTGAAGAGCTCGCAGAGGCAGAGGCCGTGCGTACGCGCTTCACGCAACAGGTGGATGCGGCGCTGGAAGACTTTGCCGTATTGCTGTTGCCGACGCTGCCGACCTTGCCGCCAACCCTCAGCGAAGCCCGCGCCGGCAGCAAGGCCGTGGCCGGCATGACCCCGCTGGTGCGGCCTTTCAACCTCAGCGGCCACCCGGCGCTGACGGTGCCGGTGGAACTCGATTGCGGCGGATTGAAAGTCGGCCTGCAAATCGTCGGCCGCAAAGGTCAGGACGAGCTGGTCTGCGCCTTTGGTGCGCAACTTCAAGCCTCTACAACCCAAATCTGAAAAGAAGCCATGAGGAGAACCGCATGAGCACTCATGAATACCGGCTGATCGCAACGTCGAAAAGCCCCGAAGACCTGGTCAGTCACGACCGCGTCGACGTCTCGCTGTACAACGACCCGGCGCTGTTCGAAGCCGAGCTGGAAAAGATTTTCTACCGCACCTGGGTGTGGGTGGCCCACGAAAGCGAAGTGCGCAACAGCGGCGACTTCAAGACCGCCACCATCGGCCGTCGCCCGGTGATCGTCGTGCGCGACAAGAAGAACACCATCAACGTGCTGGAAAACCGTTGCCGCCACCGCGGCGCCACCGTGTGCGAGAAGCACAAGGGCAACGCCACCGGTTTCACCTGCCCGTACCACAGCTGGTCCTATGGCCTGGACGGCAAGCTGCGGGCGCTGCCGTATCCGGACGGTTACGAAGGCATCCTGGAGAAGTCCGAGCTGCCGCTGACCAGCCTGCGCGTCGAAAGCTACGCCGGCATGGTCTTCGCCAGCTACAACGACGAGATCGAACCGCTGGAAGACTTCCTCGGCGGTGCCAGACACTGGATGGACCTGTTCATGAAGCAGGGCGCCGGCTACCCGATCAAGACCCAGGGTGAACACAAGTTCAGCTTCAAGGGCAACTGGAAGATCCAGCTGGAAAACACCACCGACGGTTATCACTTCCCGATCGTGCACAAGTCGTTCATGTCGTCGGTGGACGAAGAAACCTCGGAAATGCTCTCGTTCATGACCGACGAACAAGCCGTGACCCACTCCCTGGGCAACGGCCATAGCGTGATGGTGATGGTGCCGGAGCACGTCGACCTGGATCACGACGACGGCACCGAACAGTTGCAGGAGCGCTTCGCCCACGTCACCGAAGAGCTGTCGAAAACCCTGCCGGCCGATCAGGTCCGTCGCATCGTGCGTTCGCTGCACGGCGCCGGTTTCAACCTGAACCTGTTCCCCAACGTGGCGATGTCGATGTCGTTCTTCCGCGTGCTGCGTCCGGTGTCGGTCACCGAAACCGAGATCCGTCACGTGGCCCTCGGCATGGACGGCGGCCCGGAAATCGCCAACCGCGAACGCATGCGCATCCACGAACACTTCCAGGGCCCGTTCGGTTTCGGCAGCCCCGACGATGCCGAAGCCTGGGACCGCGTACAGCGCGGCTCGTATGCCGGCGTCGACGCACCGATCCTGGTCAACCGCGGCCTGAACCGCGAAATCACCGCTGAAAACGGCGACAAGGTCAGCCACGCCACCGACGAAGGCGGCATGCGCGGTGCCTACGACATGTGGAAAAGGATGATGAGCCAATGAGCAATCACGACACCCTGAACGGTTTTGCAGGTCCCCTGGCCCAGGCCATCGAATTCATCTGGCGCGAAGCCGAACTGCTCGACCACAAGAACTATGCCGAATGGGCGACCCTGTGGAGCGACAGCGGCAAGTACATCGTGCCGATCGACCCGGACACCGAGGATTTCGAAGCGACCCTCAACTACGCCTACGACGATGCACGCATGCGTGCCCTGCGCATCGAACGCCTGAGCGCCGGCTTCTCGCCGTCGGCGGTGGACGCGGCGAAAACCATTCGCACCGTCTCGCGTTTCCGTCTGGTGGAAGCGGCCGGTGACATCGTCGAAGTGAATTCCGCGCAGCTGCTGTACGCCTACAAGCGCGGCGTGCACACGCCATTCGTGGCCGAGCTGAACCACCGCATCCGCTTCACCGACGGCGTACCGACCCTGGAACGCAAGGTGGTGCGCCTGATCAACTCCACCGACAGCCTGAGCGCGCTCGGCTTCCTTTTGTGAGGGTACCCACATGAGTCGAGTAGCCCTCGTAACGGGTGCCTCGCGCGGGCTGGGCGAGTGCATCGCCCGCCGTCTGCACGCGGCAGGTTATCGCGTGGCCCTGGCGGATGTGCGCCTCGACGGCGTGCAGCAACTGGCTTTGCAACTCGATGGCAGCGGCGCCAGCGCCATGGCCATCGAGCTGGATGTGCGCAGCAAGGCCGACTTCCAGCGTGCCCGCGACCTGCTCGTCGGGCAGTGGGGCGGCACCGACATTCTGGTGAACAACGCCGGCGTGTCGAAAGTCGCGGCGCTGATGGACATCACGCCAGAAGAGTTCGACGAGTCGATGGCGATCAACCTGCGCGGCACCTTCGTGGCCTGCCAGGTGTTCGGTGCGCACTTTGCCGAGCGTGGCTTCGGGCGCATCGTCAACATCGCGTCGCTGGCCGGGCAGAACGGCGGTACCGCCACCGGCGCGCACTACGCGGCGGCCAAGGGCGGCGTGGCGACCCTGACCAAGGTTTTCGCCCGTGAACTGGCGCCGCAAGGGGTGACGGTCAACAGCATCTCGCCGGGTCCGCTGGACTTGCCGGTGGTGCGCGAAACCGTGGCGCCGGAGCGTCTGGAGCAGATCCTGAAAATGATCCCGGCCGGCACCCTCGGTGATCCAGCGTTCATCGCCGACAGCGTGTTGCTGCTGATCGCCGACAACGCCGCCTCCGTAACGGGCGCGTGCTGGGACATCAACGGCGGCTTGTTCATGCGCTAAACAGCACACCCCCCTGTAGGAGCTGCCGCAGGCTGCGATCTTTTGATCTTGATTTTATAAAACAAAATCAAAAGATCGCAGCCTGCGGCAGCTCCTACAGGGGGGTAGTTAAACTCAACCAAGTGTATTCAGGTGATGCAATGATGAAGGTGAAGATCGAAAGGATCGTCGACGAAGCGCTGGATATCCGCTCCTTTCGCCTCGTGCGCAGTGACGGCCAGCCGCTCGACACCTATGAACCGGGTGCCCACGTCGACCTGACCGGGCCGACCGGGGTGACCCGCCAGTATTCGCTGTGCAGCCCGCCGCAGGATCGCCGTGCCTACCTGGTGGCGGTGAAGAAAGAAGCGCAGTCGCGCGGCGGTTCGCTGGCGTTGCACGAGCAGGTCGAGGAGGGCATGGAGCTGGAAATGGGCGCGCCGCGCAACCTGTTCCGTCTCGATGAAAGTGCCAGTGAACACCTGCTGTTCGCCGCCGGTATCGGTGTCACGCCGCTGCTGAGCATGGCCTACAAGCTGGCGGAAAGCGGCCAGCCGTATCGCCTGCATTATTTCGCCCGTTCGGCGCAGTACGCCGCGTTTACCGAGCTGTTGGCGACCCGTTTTTCCGATCACGTGGAGTTTCACTACGGCGTGGAGCCCGCGGATCTCGACGCAGCGTTGAGTGAATGCCTGGAGCGTGCCGGCAGCGCCGCCCACGTCTACACCTGCGGCCCGGCACCCTTCATGAACACCGTGGTGGCAGTGGCTTCGCGCAGTCGCCCGGATGAGGCCATTCACCTCGAACACTTCGCGGCGGACCCGGCGGCCAACAGCGCCCCGGCCGGCGGTTTCGAAGTGGAGCTGGCCAGTTCCGGCGTGGTGCTGCACGTGCCGGCCGACGCCAGTCTGGTCGACGTGCTGCAGGCCCACGGTTGCGACATCGACACCGAATGCCGCGAAGGCATTTGCGGCACCTGCATCGTCGAGGTGCTGGACGGCGTACCGGAGCACCGCGACAACTGCCTGTCGAACAAGGAAAAGGCGTCCAACAAGCAGATCTGCGCCTGTGTGTCACGGGCGCTTTCCGCTCGTCTGGTATTGGACATTTAAGCCTCGGGAAGGCTGGAAAGCGTGCGCCGGAGCCTGTTGAATGGGCGCCCGGCGGCCGTCGAGGGAGGCGATGGCTACAGAAACAACGGTTTTGACGAACCGCTCGATGAAGCGGTCGAAAAATAACAACAAAAACGTGAGGCTTTGCGGACATGACTACAGCATCGACGGTGCGCAACGAGGCGTTCGAAAGTTGGTTGAGCCAGGTGAACCAGGCCTGTGGGCGTTTCGACGCGCGGGCACTGGACACTGATTTCTACGGCGAACTGGCGGAATTTCGCAGCGGTGCAATCAACCTCAGTGTGGTCGACATGGCGCATGTGCATTTGTATCGCACCAGCAAGGACGTCAGCACCAGCAGCGACGGCCACTACTACGCCGTGTTCCAGATGCGTGGCAGTTCACAGCTGGAGCAGGGCGACAACCGCGCGCAACTGGGCTGTGGCGACATCGCGCTGATCGACGCCAGCCGTCCGAGCGACATGACCTACCATGACGATTGCCGACAGCTGTCGCTGATTCTTCCGCGCCAGGTGGTCGAGCGTGGTTCGCATTTCAATGCCGTCAACTGCGCCACGCGCATCGCGGCCAGCAGTCCGCTGGCGGCGATGGCCAACAAGCTGGTGCTGGAGACTCGCCAGCAGGAAGGGCTGGACATGCAGGAAAGCGAGGCCGTGCTCGATGCCCTCGCCAGTTTGTTGTTGCCGGGTATCAGCGCCCGGGACAGCGCGGCCGATCCCCATGAGCGACAGTTCCGCAAGATCATCGCCTTCATCGACGCACATCTGAGCGACGAGGAACTGTGCCCCGAGTTGATCGCCCGTGAAGTCGGGATTTCCGTGCGCGGCCTGTACCGGATGTTCTCCAAGCGCGGGCTGGTGGTGGCGCAGTACATCAAGCATCGCCGCCTGGACTTCTGCGCCGAAAACCTGCGCCGCGCCGATGTCGAGCAGAAGCTGTCGGCGCTGTGTTATGCCTGGGGCTTCTCGGATTCGAGCTACTTCTCGTCGGCCTTCAAATCGCGCTTCGGCGTGTCACCGGGTGCTTATCGCAAGCGCTACAGCCACACCTGACACCCACCATCAATGTTGAATGTACCGGCCTCATCGCGAGCAAGCTCGCTCCCACAGTGGATCTGCGGTGAACACAAAGCCTGTGTACGGCCGGGATCAAAAAATGTGGGAGCGAGCTTGCTCGCGATGGCGTCGTGTCAGTCGCCTTCAATTTCGGATGTGCCGGCCTCATCGCGAGCAAGCCCGCTCCCACAGT
>NZ_JAHUWF010000025.1:0-4795 GCF_019219205.1 Pseudomonas sp. PDM27
GCGTTCCTGGCACCTTCACTGCGGGCCAGACCGCGACCATCGCCAACGTCGGCACCCTGGTCATCGGCGCCAATGGCGCCTACACCTTTACGCCGGACGCCAACTACAACGGCACGGTGCCGACCGTGAGCTACACCGTCACCGACGGCTCCGGCAGCAATGTCACCTCGACCCTGACCATCAACGTCACCCCGGTCGACGACAGCTTTACTGACATCAGCGAAAGCGTGACCACCGCTGAAGACACGGCCATAACCGGCAGCGTGTTGACGGGCACCTCGAGTGTCGACGGTCCGGTCAGCGTGGTGAATTTCACCATCGACGGTGTGACTGGCACTTTCAACGCCGGCCAGACCGCAACCATCGCCAATGTCGGCACCCTGGTCATCGGGGCCAATGGCGCCTACACCTTTACGCCGGACGTCAATTACAACGGCACGGTGCCAACCGTCAGCTACACAGTCACTGACGGTTCCGGCAGCAACGTCACTTCGACCCTTAACATCAGCGTCACCCCGGTCGATGACAGCTTCACCGACCTCAGTGAAAATGTGACCACCACTGAAGACACGGCCATAACCGGCAGCGTGTTGACGGGCACCTCGAGTGTCGACGGCCCGGTCAGCGTGGTGAATTTCACCATCGACGGCGTACCTGGCACCTTCACAGCGGGCCAGACCGCGACCATCGCCAATGTCGGCACCCTGGTGATCGGAGCGAACGGCGCCTATACCTTCACGCCAGACGCCAATTACAACGGCACAGTACCGACCGTCAGCTACACCGTCACCGACGGTTCCGGCAGCAACGTCACCTCGACCTTGACCATTAACGTCACCCCGGTCGACGACAGCTTCACCGACCTCAGCGAAAGTGTGACCACCGCTGAAGACACCGCCGTAACCGGCAGCGTCCTCACCGGCACCTCGAGCGTCGATGGTCCGGTCAGCGTGCTCAACTTCACCATCGGTGAAACCACCTACGCCGCCGGCAGCACCGCGACCATCGCCAATGTCGGCACCCTGGTGATCGGGGCCAATGGCGCCTACACCTTTACGCCGGACGTCAATTACAACGGCACGGTGCCGACCGTCAGCTACACCGTCACCGACGGCTCCGGCAGCAATCTCACTTCGACCTTGAACATCAACGTCACCCCGGTTGACGACAGTTTCACCGACCTCAATGAAAACGTGACCACGACCGAAGACGCCCCGGTGACTGGCAGCGTCCTCACCGGCACGAGCAGCGTCGACGGCCCGGTCAGCGTGGTTAACTTCACCATCGACGGCGTTCCTGGCACCTTCACTGCGGGCCAGACCGCGACCATCGCCAACGTCGGCACCCTGGTCATCGGCGCCAATGGCGCCTACACCTTCACCCCAGACGCCAACTACAACGGCACAGTACCGACCGTGAGCTACACCGTCACCGACGGCTCGGGCAGCAATGTCACCTCGACCCTGAACATCAGCGTCACGCCAATTGACGACAGCTTCACCGACATCAGCGAAAGCGTGACCACCGCTGAAGACACGGCCATAACCGGCAGCGTGTTGACGGGTACCTCGAGTGTCGACGGTCCAGTCAGCGTGGTTAATTTCACCATCGACGGCGTTCCTGGGACTTTCAACGCCGGCCAGATCGCGACCATCGCCAACGTCGGTACTCTGGTGATCGGGGCCAATGGCGCTTACACCTTCACCCCGGCCGCCAACTACAACGGCACGGTGCCGACCGTCAGCTACACCGTCACCGACGGCTCGGGCAGCAATGTCACCTCGACCCTGAACATCGACGTGACGCCGGTCGACGACAGCTTCTCCGACCTCAGCGAAACGGTCTCCACCCAGGAAGACACCGCCGTCAGCGGCAGTGTGTTGACGGGCACCTCGAGCGTTGATGGCCCGGTCAGCGTGGTTAATTTCAGCATCGACGGCGTTCCTGGGACTTTCAACGCCGGCCAGACGGCGACCATTGCCAATGTCGGCACCCTGGTGATCGGAGCCAACGGCGCCTACACCTTTACCCCGGATGCCAACTACAACGGCACGGTGCCGACCGTCAGCTACACCGTCACCGATGGCTCGGGCAGCAATGTCACCTCGACCCTGAACATCGACGTGACGCCGGTCGACGACAGCTTCACCGACCTCAGCGAAACGGTCTCCACCCAGGAAGACACCGCCGTCAGCGGCAGTGTGTTGACGGGCACCTCGAGCGTTGATGGCCCGGTCAGCGTGGTTAATTTCAGCATCGACGGTGTTACTGGCACCTTCAACGCCGGTCAGACGGCGACCATCGCCAACGTCGGCACCCTGGTGATCGGGGCCAACGGCGCTTACACCTTCACCCCGGACGCCAATTACAACGGCGGCGTGCCAACCGTCAGCTACACCGTCACCGACGGCTCCGGCAGCAACGTCACCTCGACCCTGAACATCGACGTGACGCCGGTCGATGACAGCTTCATCGACCTCAGCGAAAGTGTGACCACCGCTGAAGACACCGCCGTGACCGGCAGCGTCCTTACTGGCACCTCGAGCGTCGATGGCCCGGTCAGCGTGGTTAATTTCACCATCGACGGCGTTCCTGGCACTTTCAACGCCGGCCAGACCGCGACCATCGCCAATGTCGGCACCCTGGTGATTGGGGCCAATGGCACTTACACTTTCACGCCAGCCGAAAATTACAACGGCAGCGTGCCGACCGTGAGCTACACCGTTACCGACGGTTCCGGCAGCAACGTCACCTCGACCCTGAACATCAGCGTGACGCCGGTCGACGACAGCTTCACCGACCTCAGCGAAAGTGTGACCACCGCCGAAGACACCGCCGTGACCGGCAGTGTGTTGACGGGCACCTCGAGCGTCGACGGTCCAGTCAGCGTGGTTAATTTCACCATCGACGGCGTTCCTGGGACTTTCAACGCCGGCCAGATCGCGACCATCGCCAATGTCGGCACCCTGGTGATCGGGGCCAACGGCACCTACACCTTCACGCCAGCCGAAAATTACAACGGCACGGTGCCGACCGTCAGCTACACCGTCACCGACGGCTCGGGCAGCAATGTCACCTCGACCCTGAACATCGACGTGACGCCGGTCGACGACAGCTTCTCCGACCTCAGCGAAACGGTCTCCACCCAGGAAGACACCGCCGTCAGCGGCAGTGTGTTGACGGGCACCTCGAGCGTTGATGGCCCGGTCAGCGTGGTTAATTTCAGCATCGACGGTGTTACTGGCACCTTCAACGCCGGTCAGACGGCGACCATCGCCAACGTCGGCACCCTGGTGATCGGCGCCAACGGCGCTTACACCTTCACCCCGGACGCCAATTACAACGGCGGCGTGCCAACCGTCAGCTACACCGTCACCGACGGCTCCGGCAGCAACGTCACCTCGACCCTGAACATCGACGTGACGCCGGTCGATGACAGCTTCACCGACCTCAGTGAAAACGTAACCACCACTGAAGATGCCCCGGTGACCGGCAGCGTCCTTACTGGCACGAGCAGCGTCGACGGTCCAGTCAGCGTGCTCAACTTCACCATCGGTGAAACCACCTACGCCGCCGGCAGCACCGCGACCATCGCCAATGTCGGCACCCTGGTCATCGGCGCCAACGGCGCTTACACCTTCACCCCGGCCGATAACTACAACGGCAGCGTGCCGACGGTGAGCTACACCGTCACCGACGGTTCGGGCAGCAATGTCACCTCGACCCTGACCATCAACGTCACCCCGGTCGACGACAGCTTCACCGACCTCAGCGAAAGTGTGACCACCGCTGAAGACACCGCCGTGACCGGCAGCGTCCTCACCGGCACTTCGAGCGTCGACGGTCCAGTCAGCGTGCTCAACTTCACCATCGGTGAGACCACCTACGCCGCCGGCAGCACCGCGACCATCGCCAACGTCGGCACCCTGGTGATCGGGGCCAATGGCGCTTACACCTTTACTCCGGCCGCCAACTACAACGGCACAGTACCGACCGTGAGTTACACCGTGACTGACGGTTCCGGCAGCAACGTCACTTCGACCTTGACCATCAACGTCACCCCGGTCGATGACAGTTTTATCGATGCCAGCGAAAGCGTGACCACCGCTGAAGACACGGCCATAACCGGCAGCGTATTGACGGGCACCTCGAGCGTCGACGGTCCAGTCAGCGTGCTCAACTTCACCATCGGTGAAACCACCTACGCCGCCGGCAGCACCGCGACCATCGCCAACGTCGGCACCCTGGTCATCGGCGCCAATGGCGCCTACACCTTTACCCCGGACGCCAACTACAACGGCAGCGTGCCAACCGTCAGCTACACCGTCACCGACGGCTCCGGCAGCAATGTCACCTCGACCCTGACCATCAGCGTCACCCCGGTCGACGACAGCTTCACCGACCTCAGCGAAAGTGTGACCACCGCCGAAGACACCGCCGTGACCGGCAGTGTGTTGACGGGCACCTCGAGCGTCGACGGTCCAGTCAGCGTGGTGAACTTCACCATCGGTGATACCACCTACGTCGCAGGCCAGACCGCGACCATCGCCAACGTCGGCACCCTGGTCATCGGCGCCAATGGCGCCTACACCTTTACGCCGGACGTCAATTACAACGGCACGGTGCCAACGGTGAGCTACACAGTCACTGACGGTTCCGGCAGCAACATCACTTCGACCCTTAACATCAACGTGACGCCGGTTGACGACAGCTTTACCGACCTCAGCGAAAGCGTGACCACCGCCGAAGACACGGCTGTGACCGGCAGCGTCCTCACTGGCACGAGTAGCGTCGA
>NZ_JAHUWF010000026.1:0-2970 GCF_019219205.1 Pseudomonas sp. PDM27
ATCGAATTTTCGGCGAATGTCGTCTTCATAGTATAACCAGATTGCTTGGGGTTATATGGTCAAGTGAAGAAGCGCATACGGTGGATGCCTTGGCAGTCAGAGGCGATGAAAGACGTGGTAGCCTGCGAAAAGCTTCGGGGAGTCGGCAAACAGACTTTGATCCGGAGATGTCTGAATGGGGGAACCCAGCCATCATAAGATGGTTATCTTGTACTGAATACATAGGTGCAAGAGGCGAACCAGGGGAACTGAAACATCTAAGTACCCTGAGGAAAAGAAATCAACCGAGATTCCCTTAGTAGTGGCGAGCGAACGGGGACTAGCCCTTAAGTGGCTTTGAGATTAGCGGAACGCTCTGGAAAGTGCGGCCATAGTGGGTGATAGCCCTGTACGCGAAAATCTCTTAGTCATGAAATCGAGTAGGACGGAGCACGAGAAACTTTGTCTGAATATGGGGGGACCATCCTCCAAGGCTAAATACTACTGACTGACCGATAGTGAACTAGTACCGTGAGGGAAAGGCGAAAAGAACCCCGGAGAGGGGAGTGAAATAGATCCTGAAACCGTATGCGTACAAGCAGTGGGAGCCTACTTTGTTAGGTGACTGCGTACCTTTTGTATAATGGGTCAGCGACTTATTTTCAGTGGCGAGCTTAACCGAATAGGGGAGGCGTAGCGAAAGCGAGTCTTAATAGGGCGTCTAGTCGCTGGGAATAGACCCGAAACCGGGCGATCTATCCATGGGCAGGTTGAAGGTTAGGTAACACTGACTGGAGGACCGAACCGACTACCGTTGAAAAGTTAGCGGATGACCTGTGGATCGGAGTGAAAGGCTAATCAAGCTCGGAGATAGCTGGTTCTCCTCGAAAGCTATTTAGGTAGCGCCTCATGTATCACTGTAGGGGGTAGAGCACTGTTTCGGCTAGGGGGTCATCCCGACTTACCAAACCGATGCAAACTCCGAATACCTACAAGTGCCGAGCATGGGAGACACACGGCGGGTGCTAACGTCCGTCGTGAAAAGGGAAACAACCCAGACCGTCAGCTAAGGTCCCAAAGTTATGGTTAAGTGGGAAACGATGTGGGAAGGCTTAGACAGCTAGGAGGTTGGCTTAGAAGCAGCCACCCTTTAAAGAAAGCGTAATAGCTCACTAGTCGAGTCGGCCTGCGCGGAAGATGTAACGGGGCTCAAACCATACACCGAAGCTACGGGTATCACCTTCGGGTGATGCGGTAGAGGAGCGTTCTGTAAGCCTGTGAAGGTGAGTTGAGAAGCTTGCTGGAGGTATCAGAAGTGCGAATGCTGACATGAGTAACGACAATGGGTGTGAAAAACACCCACGCCGAAAGACCAAGGTTTCCTGCGCAACGTTAATCGACGCAGGGTTAGTCGGTCCCTAAGGCGAGGCTGAAAAGCGTAGTCGATGGAAAACAGGTTAATATTCCTGTACTTCTGGTTATTGCGATGGAGGGACGGAGAAGGCTAGGCCAGCTTGGCGTTGGTTGTCCAAGTTTAAGGTGGTAGGCTGAGATCTTAGGTAAATCCGGGATCTTAAGGCCGAGAGCTGATGACGAGTTACCCTTTGGGTGACGAAGTGGTTGATGCCATGCTTCCAAGAAAAGCTTCTAAGCTTCAGATAACCAGGAACCGTACCCCAAACCGACACAGGTGGTTGGGTAGAGAATACCAAGGCGCTTGAGAGAACTCGGGTGAAGGAACTAGGCAAAATGGCACCGTAACTTCGGGAGAAGGTGCGCCGGTGAGGGTGAAGGACTTGCTCCGTAAGCCCACGCCGGTCGAAGATACCAGGCCGCTGCGACTGTTTATTAAAAACACAGCACTCTGCAAACACGAAAGTGGACGTATAGGGTGTGACGCCTGCCCGGTGCCGGAAGGTTAATTGATGGGGTTAGCTAACGCGAAGCTCTTGATCGAAGCCCCGGTAAACGGCGGCCGTAACTATAACGGTCCTAAGGTAGCGAAATTCCTTGTCGGGTAAGTTCCGACCTGCACGAATGGCGTAACGATGGCGGCGCTGTCTCCACCCGAGACTCAGTGAAATTGAAATCGCTGTGAAGATGCAGTGTATCCGCGGCTAGACGGAAAGACCCCGTGAACCTTTACTATAGCTTTGCACTGGACTTTGAATTTGCTTGTGTAGGATAGGTGGGAGGCTTTGAAGCGTGGACGCCAGTTCGCGTGGAGCCATCCTTGAAATACCACCCTGGCAACTTTGAGGTTCTAACTCAGGTCCGTTATCCGGATCGAGGACAGTGTATGGTGGGTAGTTTGACTGGGGCGGTCTCCTCCTAAAGAGTAACGGAGGAGTACGAAGGTGCGCTCAGACCGGTCGGAAATCGGTCGTAGAGTATAAAGGCAAAAGCGCGCTTGACTGCGAGACAGACACGTCGAGCAGGTACGAAAGTAGGTCTTAGTGATCCGGTGGTTCTGTATGGAAGGGCCATCGCTCAACGGATAAAAGGTACTCCGGGGATAACAGGCTGATACCGCCCAAGAGTTCATATCGACGGCGGTGTTTGGCACCTCGATGTCGGCTCATCACATCCTGGGGCTGAAGCCGGTCCCAAGGGTATGGCTGTTCGCCATTTAAAGTGGTACGCGAGCTGGGTTTAGAACGTCGTGAGACAGTTCGGTCCCTATCTGCCGTGGACGTTTGAGATTTGAGAGGGGCTGCTCCTAGTACGAGAGGACCGGAGTGGACGAACCTCTGGTGTTCCGGTTGTCACGCCAGTGGCATTGCCGGGTAGCTATGTTCGGAAAAGATAACCGCTGAAAGCATCTAAGCGGGAAACTTGCCTCAAGATGAGATCTCACTGGGACCTTGAGTCCCCTGAAGGGCCGTCGAAGACTACGACGTTGATAGGTTGGGTGTGTAAGCGCTGTGAGGCGTTGAGCTAACCAATACTAATTGCCCGTGAGGCTTGACCATATAACACCCAAGCAATTTG
>NZ_JAHUWF010000028.1:0-1305 GCF_019219205.1 Pseudomonas sp. PDM27
CCCCTGTGGGAGCGGGCTTGCTCGGGTAGAAACCGGAGACATCCTTTACGTTTTAAACCGGAGACATCGTTTACAGGTATGAAATACGGTCAGGAGGTGCCTGACCATGCCCTGGAATCGAGAGTCCCCAATGGATCAGAGAGTGAAACTCATAGGCGACTGGATGTCCGGCGCCTATTCCAAAAGTGAGCTGGCGCGGCACTACGGTGTCAGTCGGCCCACTTTGGACAAGTGGTTGGCACGCTATGCAGAGCGTGGCATCGATGGGCTCAAAGAGCTGTCCAGACGTCCGCACCACAGCCCTCATCAAATCAGTGAGCAGGTCCTTGAGTTGCTGATCGCTTACAAGCGCGAGCATCCAAGTTGGGGGCCTGAGAAGTTGGTCCATAACCTGAGAAACGCACATGCGGACTTTTCTTGGCCGGCGCTGAGCACGGCTGGTGAATGGCTCAAGCGTGCAGGTCTGGTGCAGAAACGACGCTTCCTTAATCGCCCACCGACGGGGCCTATTCCGTTACGCGAAGCCACGGAGCCCAATCAAACATGGGCGGCGGATTTCAAAGGCGATTTCGCCCTGCAATCAGGTCAGCGCTGCTTTCCCTTGACGATCTCCGATCATGTCAGCCGGTTCTTGTTGCTTTGCCGGGCCCAAAGCAGTGTGGCTGGGGCGCGTGAAGGATTTGACTGGGCCTTTCGGGAGTATGGGTTGCCCAATGTCATTCGTACGGATAACGGTTCACCTTTTGCCTCGACCGGCGTGTCGCGCATCTCCAGTCTGGCGGCCTGGTTCATACGCTTGGGCATCTATCCCGAGCGTATCCAGCCCGGACGTCCTGACCAGAATGGCCGCCATGAACGAATGCATCGAACCCTCAAGGCTGCACTACTGCAGACACCTGAACATAACCTGGTACAGCAGCAGCTGGCGTTTGAACGATTTCGCCACGAATACAACTACGAACGCCCTCACAAGGCACTGGCAATGAAGGTTCCGGCAGATATTTATGTGCCATCCAGCCGGCACTACGACGGGCATGTACCGGAGGTGAATTACCCTCCACAGATGCTGGTCAGAAAAGTCCGGCAAAACGGTTCAATGAAGTGGAAAGGCGGAATGGTATTTGTCAGTGAATCACTGGTGGGTGAGGCACTGGGGTTGAAGGAGGTAGAAGATGAGGTCTGGGAAGTGTATTTGTGCAGTTACCTTTTAGGGCGTTTGAAAAGCGGTGAAAACCGCCTTTCAAACCCACAAAAACGTAAAGGATGTCCCCGGTTTCGTTTGTAAAGGATGTATCCGTTTCTACA
>NZ_JAHUWF010000029.1:0-1163 GCF_019219205.1 Pseudomonas sp. PDM27
CGGTGTAGTGGTTCATTTTTTTTGAACCGCTCTGTAGGAGCATTAAGCCGCCTGTTGCTCATACAGCGCAGGCGGCAAGTTGTTCGAGGCAGAGTGGCAACGGCGATGGTTGTAATGGGAGATGAAGCCCATCACATCCTTCTCTGCTTCGAAATGATTGTGGTAGCCATCTTCCGGCATCCAATCGTGCTTCAACGTCCTGAAATAGCGCTCGACCACCGCGTTATCCCAGCAGTTACCCCGACGACTCATGCTCTGGACGATCCGGCTTTCTGCCAAGCATTCAACAAATCGTTCGGCGGTGTACTGACAACCCTGGTCTGAGTGAAATAGCAACTCAGGCATCGGACGGCGTAGCGCTACCGCCAGTCTCAGCGCTTTGACAGACAACTCGGCATCAGCGGTTCGTGAGCAAGCCCATCCCACGATCCGGCGCGAAAACAGATCCATTACCACGGCCAGATACAGCCAGCCGCTCCCCACCCGGATATAGGTGATATCGCCTGCCCACAGCGTGTCTGGCCGGGACGGGTTGAAGCGCCGATCAAGTATGTTCGGTGCCACCACCGCAGGCTTGGTAGCGCGCCGATAATGGGCGTAACGCGGTCTACGCCGGTGCAAACCAAAGGATTTGATCAGCGTGCGCATTCGATAGCGTCCGATGAAAATGCCTTCTTTTCTTAACTCTTTGGATAGCCCGCGAGTACCTAGCGCTTCGCGATGTTCTTTATGTAACGCGCGCAGTTTGCGCTCCAGGCATCGCTGGTCAGAGCGCCTGGGCTTGGGTTTGCGCTTGGCGTAGTAACTGCTGCGGGCCACACCCAGCACTGAGCACATACGCCGAATCGACATCTTTCCTTTGATGCCATCAATCATTTGGCTCGACCGAACAGAACCTTCAGATGAGAGGGCAATTGCTTTTTTAGCACTTGGTTCTCGGCTTCCAGCAGCGCCAACTTCGCCTGCAACGACTCGATCAGCTCCTGATCCTGCAATCGGGTTGGCTGCAACATTCCCGCCTGCTCCCGACGCCAGCGCAGAACCCAGCGGCGCAGAGCCGTAGGGCCCACCCCGGTGGCCTCACAGGCTTTAGGTATGGAGTAATTCATCTCCACTACCAAGCGGATGGCTTCCGCTTTTTCCTCAGATGTAACAACCCGATA